>CALLWN010000234.1 GCA_938016505.1 uncultured Sphingomonadaceae bacterium | reverse complement strand
CCGGCCGGGGAGAGGGTGAAGACTTCCACGCCATCCTCCGTGATTCCGACCGAATGTTCGAACTGGGCCGACAGCGACCGGTCCCTGGTCACGGCGGTCCACCCATCTTCCAGGATCTTCTAGTCGGGCCGGCCGAGATTGAGCATCGGCTCGATGGTGAAGAACATGCCGGCCGCGAGCTCCGGCCCGGTGCCCGGCCGGCCGGCGTGCACCACATTGGGGGCCATGTGGAAGCGCCGGCCAAGGCCATGGCCGCAGAAATCGCGCACCACCGAGCAGCGGTTCCTCTCGGCATGGGTCTGGATCGCGTGGCCGATGTCGCCGAGGTGGGCGCCGGGGCGTGCCGCCTCGATCCCGCGCCACATGCACTCGAAGGTGAGGTCGACGAGCCGGCGCGCCTTCACCGGCACTTCGCCGACGAAATACATGCGGCTGGTGTCGCCATGCCAGCCGTCGAGCACGACGGTCACGTCGATGTTGACGATGTCGCCCTCGCGCAGCGCTTTCTGCGACGGGATGCCGTGGCAGATGACATGGTTGATGCTGGTGCACAGCGAATGGGAGTAGCCGCGGTAGAAGATGGTGGCCGGCACCGCCCCGCGGTCGAGGATGAAGGCGTGGGCAAGGCCGTCGAGCGCGAGCGTGGTCACCCCGGGCCGGACATGGGGGACGAGCATGTCGAGCACCTCGGCGGCGAGCCGCCCCGCCCGGCGCATGCCGGCAAAGCCCTCGGCATCGTGGATGACGATGGTGCGTTCGTCGAGATCGATCCCGGTCACCCGAGTGGATTTAGGCGCCGGGCGCTGATAGGGCAATGCCATGACGCAAGGAGGGGCAGACGCGGGCGGGACCCGGGGCGAGGGCAGCGCGGCAGAGGCGCAGCCGGCGGCAGAGGCGCAGCCGGCGGCAGAGGCGCAGCCGGCGGCAGAGGCGCAGCCGGCGGCAGACAGGGTGTGGACTGCCGCGCTCGTCATCATCGGCGACGAGATCCTCTCGGGCCGCACCCAGGACGCCAACCTTGCCTATCTCGCCCGCTGGCTCAACATCCAGGGCATCCGGCTCATGGAGGCGCGCGTCGTTGCCGACGACATGGCCGCGATCGGCGCGGCCGTGACCGCCTGCCTTGCGGCCTATGACTATGTGTTCACGACCGGCGGGATCGGCCCGACCCACGACGACATCACGGTCGATGCGGTGGCGGCTGCGCTGGGCCGGCGCGTGGTCTACCACCCCGAGGCCGAGGCGACGCTCAGGGCCTGGTATGGCGACCGGATCAACGCGACGCGGCTCAGGATGGCGCGGGTGCCCGAGGGCGCCGAGCTCATTCCCAACCCGGAGACCGGGGCGCCGGGGATCAGGCTCGACCGGCTGTTCATCATGGCGGGCGTGCCCAAGATCACCCAGGGGATGCTGCGCGGGCTCGACGGCAAGCTCGCCGGCGGGCGGCCGGTGCTGTCGGCCGCGGTCGGGGCCTGGACTGCGGAGAGCCGGGTTGCCGGGATCCTCGCCGAGGTCCAGAAGGGTTTCGACACGGTCCAGATCGGCTCCTACCCCTTCTGGCGGGAGGGCCGGACCGGGGCCAATTTCGTGCTGCGCTCGGTCGACCCGCACGCGCTGCGGCAGGCGGTGGAGCAGCTGATGGCGGCGTTGCGCGCCGACGGCCTCGAGCCGGTGGAGGGCGAGATTTGAACAACCTGCGCTGGTTCCTGCTGCTGCTGCTCGCCGTTGGCCTCGTGCTGTTCGCGGTTGCCAACTGGCGTTTCTCGGTCATGAGCGGGGCGGGCTTCCTCTCGCCGGGCAGCACCGTGCTGCCCAATGCCGAGAAGGTGGGGGTGACGGTCTGGCCGGACACCACCGTCTACCTGCGCCTGCCGATCCTCATCCTGCTCATGCTCGCCATTGTCTATGTGCCGATGTCGCTGTGGACCCGCACCCAGAAGCTGTTCATGCGCCGCCACATCGCGAAGCTCGACCGGGAGGTGGCCGGGCTTCGCACCGAGCTCGAGCAGGCCAGGGTCGAGCTGCTGCGGCCGCCGGCCGCGGTAACGCCGGCCGCGGCAACGCCGGCCGCGGCAACGCCGACGCCCGCACCGGAGCCGATTCCGCCGCAGGCGATCCCGCAGGCGCCGCCGCCGCCCGGCACCTGAGCCTTCGGTGGCAGGGCCGCTCTTCCTCGCGGTCGACACGACCGAGCCGGCGCGCGCCCGGGCGCTGATCGCTGCCGCGAGGCCCCATCTGGGCGGCGTGAAGCTGGGCCTTGAATGGTATTGCCGCAACGGGCTTGCCACCACCCGCTTCGTCATGCGCGAATGCGGTCTGCCGCTTTTCCTCGACCTCAAGTTCCACGACATCCCGAACACGGTGGCAGCCGCGGTCCGGGCGGTGGCGCCGCTCGCCCCGGCGCTTCTCACCGTGCATGCCGCCGGCGGGCGGGCGATGCTGGCGGCTGCGCGGGATGCCGCGCCGCCCGCGACCCGGGTGGTGGCCGTGACGGTGTTGACGAGCCTCGACGATTCCGACCTGGCCGAGGCGGGGGTGGACGGCGGTGTCGCTCCCCAGGTGCTGCGGCTGGCCGGGCTCGCCCGCGCCGCCGGGCTTGATGGGGTCGTCTGCTCCCCGCGCGAGGTGGGGCCGCTGCGGGCGGCCTGGCCCGAGGCGCTGCTGGTGGTGCCGGGGGTGCGGCCGGCCGGGGCCGCCACGGGTGACCAGAAGCGGGTGATGACCCCTGCCGCAGCGATCGCCGCCGGCGCCTCGCTGCTCGTGATCGGGCGGCCGATCACGCAGGCGGACGACCCGGGTGCGGCGGCCGCCGCGATTGCAGCGGAGCTTGGCGGCTGAGCGTGGCCGGGGCAACGCGGGTCAAGATCTGCGGTCTTTCGACCGCCGCGGCCGTGGATGCATCCGCGCGCGCCGACGCGCTCGGCTTCAACTTCGTGGCAGCGAGCCCGCGCTTCGTGGCGCCGGCCGCAGCCGCCCCGCTCATCGCCCGGGCCCGCGCCCGCGGGGCGGGGCCGCTGTGTGTCGGTGTGTTCCAGGATGCCGATGACGCGCTCATTGCGGCGGGCGTTGCGGCGGGGATCGGCGCGATCCAGCTCCACGGCCGCGAGAGCCCGGAACGGCTGGCGCAGCTGAAGGCGCGGTTCGGCCTTGCGGTGTGGAAGGCGGCCGGAGTGAGGACCGCAGCCGACATCCGCGCCCTCGAGCGCGATTTCGCCCATGCCGATGCGCTGCTGCTCGACGCGAAGCCGCCCGAGGGCGCGGCGTTCGGCGGCGGCCACGGGCTTGCCTTCGACTGGCGGATCCTTGCCGAGGCGCGGCCATCGGTTCCGTGGATCCTTGCCGGCGGGCTGACGCCCGCGACGGTGGCCGCGGCGATCCGCGCGACCGGTGCGGACTTTGTCGATGTTGCCTCCGGAGTCGAGGACGCGCCCGGCATCAAGTCGCTTGCGAAGATTGCCGCCTTCCTTAGAGAGGCGGGCCGTGGCTGATCGCGACCCCTCCCAGTCCCTGCGCAGCGGACCCGACGCGCGCGGCCATTTTGGCGCCTTCGGCGGCCGCTATGTCGCCGAGACGCTGATGCCGCTCATCCTCGACCTCGAGGCGGCCTACCGGGCAGCGAAGGCCGACCCGGCGTTCCGCGCCGAGTTCGACCATCTGCTCACCCACTATGTCGGGCGCCCCAGCCCGCTCTATTTCGCCGAGATGCTCACCCGCCACCTCGGCGGGGCGAAGATCTACCTGAAGCGCGACGAGCTCAACCACACCGGCGCGCACAAGATCAACAACTGCCTCGGCCAGATCCTGCTGGCGCGGCGGATGGGGAAGACGCGGATCATCGCCGAGACCGGGGCGGGCCAGCATGGCGTGGCGACCGCGACGGTCGCGGCGCGCTTCGGTCTGCCCTGCGTCATCTACATGGGCGCGCGCGACATGGCGCGCCAGGCGCCCAATGTGTTCCGGATGCGCCTGCTTGGCGCCGAGGTTCGTGCGGTCGAGAGCGGCTCGAGGACGCTCAAGGATGCGATGAACGAGGCGCTGCGCGACTGGGTGACCAATGTCGCCGACACCTTCTACATCATCGGCACGGCCGCCGGCCCGCACCCCTATCCGGAGATGGTGCGCGACTTCCAGTCGGTGATCGGCGAGGAAGCGAAGGCGCAGATGCTCGCCGCCGAGGGGCGGCTGCCCGACATGTGCGTGGCGGCAGTGGGCGGCGGGTCGAACGCGATCGGCCTGTTCCACCCCTTCCTCGACGACCCCGTGGAGCTGGTCGGCGTGGAGGCGGCCGGCCACGGGCTTTCGAGCGGCGAACATGCCGCCTCGATCGCTGGCGGCCGGCCAGGCGTGCTCCATGGCAACAAGACCTATCTGCTGCAGGACGCCGACGGCCAGATCCTCGATGCCCACTCGATCTCGGCCGGGCTCGACTACCCGGGAATTGGGCCTGAGCATGCCTGGCTCCACGCCATCGGCAGGGTCCGCTACGAGAGCGTGACCGACGCCGAGGCGCTCGCGGCCTTCGCCATGCTCGCCCGGGTCGAGGGGATCATCCCCGCGCTCGAGCCCGCGCATGCGCTCGCCCATGTGGCGAAGGTGGCGCCCGAGATGGCGGCCGACCGGATCATTCTCATGAACCTGTGCGGCCGGGGCGACAAGGACATCTTCACTGCTGCCGAGGCGCTGGGCCAGGGCCTGTGATGCGCGACCGCCCGGGGATCAGCGACCGCGTGGGGATCGGCGACCGCCCGGGGATCGGCGACCGCCTGGCCCGCCGCTTCGAGGCCGTTGCGCCGCGCGCCGCGCTCATCACCTTCGTGTGCGGCGGCGACCCTTCGCCCGAGCTGACGCCCGCCATCCTCGACGCGCTGGTCGCGGGCGGGGCCGACATCATCGAGCTTGGCATGCCCTTTTCCGACCCGATGGCCGACGGCCCCTCGATCCAGGCCGGCAACCTCCGCGCGCTCGGGGCAGGCGTGACCTTGGCGAAGCTGCTGGCCATTGTCGCAGCCTTTCGCGGGCGGGACTCCGACACGCCCGTCATCCTGATGGGCTATGTGAACCCGGTGCTGGCCTATGGCCCCGACCGCTTCGCCCGCGACGCGGCTGCCGCCGGGCTCGACGGTGTGATCCTCGTCGACCTGCCGCCCGAGGAGGCTGACGAGGTCGCGCCGCAGCTCGGCGCCCACGGGCTCCACCTCATCCGGCTGGCAACGCCGACGACCGACGCCCGCCGGCTGCCTGCCGTGCTCGCGGGCGCTTCGGGCTTTCTCTACCATGTCGCGGTTGCCGGGATCACGGGCGCGAACAGCGCCGCCGAGGCGGAGGTGGCGGCTGCGGTCGGACGGCTCAAGGCAGCGACCCGGCTTCCGGTCGCAGTCGGCTTCGGGGTGCGGACCCCCGAGCAGGCGGCAGCCATTGCCGCCCATGCCGATGCGGTGGTGGTGGGTTCGGCGATCGTCGATCTCGTCGGCGCGGCGGCGGCGCGCGGGGCGAACGACATTCCAGGCGAGGTGGCGGCGTTTGTCGCGTCGCTTGCGGCTGCAGTTCGCGCCGCGCCGCGCCGGCTTGCCGCATGAGCTGGCTCAACCGGGGGCGGGCCCGGATCCAGCAGATCCTCGG
>CALLWN010000233.1 GCA_938016505.1 uncultured Sphingomonadaceae bacterium | reverse complement strand
CGGAGTTGCAGACGCCCGAGGGGCGCGGGGCGGCCTATGTCGATGCCCGGCCGGCGCTCGGCCACATGGTCGAGATCTACCGGGTGAACCCGAGCCTGCATCGGCTCTACGCCCGGGTTGCAGCAATGGCAGAGGGCTGGGACGGGCAGCGGCTGGTCGTGGAGGCGTGAGCCGAGGCGGCGCCCGGGCCGAGCTCGCCGCGGGATGGCGGCTGATCCTCGCTTCGGCTGCCGGAGTCGGTCTCTCGGCGATCGCGCTGCCCTTCTACGCGCTGGGCCCGCTGGCGGCGGCAATCGAGGCCGGGAGCGGCTGGCGCCGGTCCGACATCCTGTTCGCGATCGTCTTCAGCTCGGGGCTGGGCGCGCTGATGGCGCCTGTGGTGGGATGGCTGGTCGACCGGTTCGGGGCGCGCGCGGTGGCGCTTGGCGCGACGCCGGGGGTGGCAGCCGGACTTGCGGTTGCGGCCGGCGCCACGACGCTTCCCGGCTTCTGGCTGGGGTTCGCGCTCACCGCCGTGCTGGGGGCGGGGACCAGCCCGGTCCTGTGGTCGCGGGTGATCGCCGGGGCGTTTGCAGCAGCGCGCGGGCTGGCCCTTGGCCTGGCGCTTGCCGGAACGGCGCTTGCTGCGATCCTGCTGCCGCAGCTGGTGGCAGCACTGGTGCCGGAGCTTGGCTGGCGCGGGACGCTCGCCGTGCTGGCAGCGCTGCCGCTGCTGGTGGCGCTGCCGCTGCACCTTGCCTGGCTGCGGCCGGCTGAAGGGACTGTTGGCGGGGTGGCGCGGCCGGCCATTGCGGGCGGCGCGACGCTCGGCGAGGCGGTGCGCGATGGCCGCTTCTGGCTGATCGGTGGCTCGATCCTTGCCACCTATTTCGCACTGTCGGGCGCGCTCGTGAACCTGGTGCCGGCAACGACCGACCGGGGCATCGATGCCACGACGGCGGCGGCGCTCGCCTCGACGGTCGGGGTGGCGATGCTGCCGGGGCGGATCCTGGTGGGCGCGCTGCTCGACCGGCTGTGGGCGCCGGGCGTGGGTGCCGTGATGCTGGGGATGGCGGCGCTTGCGGCCTGGCAGCTTGGCACCGCGCGCGCGCCGGCGCAGCTGTTTGTCGCCGCCGCGGGCCTCGGGCTTGCAGCCGGGGCCGAGCTCGACCTCATGGCGTTCCTTGCTGCGCGTTGCTTCGGGCTTCGCCACTATGGCCGGATCTATGGGCTGCTCTACGCCGCGCTTGCGACCGGAAGCGCGCTGGCACCGACCCTGTTCGCGCGGCTCGTGACAGCGGCGGGGGTGGAGCGGGCATTCCTCGCGAGCGCCGGGCTGTTCCTTGTCGGCGCAGCTCTGCTGCCGTTGCTCGGGCGGCTGCCGGCCTGGCAAGAGAAGGAGAGGACAGGATGACCGCGCGGACCCGTCGCAGGCTGCCGCCACTCGAGGAGCGGATCTCGTTCCTGGTGCACCGGATCAACGCCCAGTTGCAGCGGGTCTGCAACCCGAGGTTCGACGAGCTGGGGCTCGACCTCGTGACCTCGCGGATGCTGGTTGCGATGCTGGAGCGCGGGCCGATGTCGCTTGGCGAGATCGTGCGGACGATGGCGCTGCCGCAATCGACCATCTCGCACCAGGTCAAGCGGCTGGAGGCGCTTGGCTATGTGGCGCGGGGCTGCGACCCCGACGACAGCCGGATCATCATGTCGGCACTGACCGTGCGGGGCCGGGAGGTGGCGCGGGAGGCCAATGCGCTGAGCCGATCGGTGACCGACGCGCTGCTCGAGGCAATCGGCGAGGGCGAGATCGAGGGGGTGCGCGCGGCCCTCAAGCGGATGGACATGGCGCTGGCCGCGATGGCGCCTGCGGTCGGCGCGGTCAGGGGGCGAAGGCGGGATCGGCAAGCGCCCGGCGAACCGCAACCCGGGCCAGCGCCTGGCGATAGCGGGCCGAGGCGTGCAGATCCCCGGTGAAGCGGTCGGGATCGAGCGGAGCATCGGCGAGCGCCTCGGGCGAAGCGCCGGAGTCGAGCGCGGTCTCGGCTTCGCTCCAGCGGAACACGCCGGTGCCGCCGCCAGTGAGAGCGATGCGGTGGCCGGCGGGCGTGCGGGCCACGAAGGCGCCGACCATGGCGAAGCGCGAAGCCGGCTGGGGCATCTTCACGTAGGCGGCAGCGGGCGAGGCGGGAACATGGACGGCGACAAGCAGTTCGTCGGGTGCAAGCGCCGTCGCGAACAGCCCGGTGAAGAGGTCTGCAGCTGCAAGGGTGCGCCGGTCGGTCTCGATGGTGGCCCCGAGCGCGAGCATGGCGGCCGGGTAGCAGGCGGCCGGATCATTGTTGGCGATGCTGCCGCCGATGGTGCCACGATTGCGGACCTGCGGGTCGCCGATTCCGCCGGCAAGACGCGCCAGCGCCGGAGCGAGCCTCCGGACCGCCGGATGCCCGGCGATCGCGGCGTGGGTTTCCATCGCGCCGATGCGCAGGCCAGCGGGGGTTTCGGCGATTCCGCCGAGCTCGGGGACGCGGGCGAGATCGACAAGACGCGACGGCGCGGCGAGCCGGGCGCGCATCACCGGCAGTAGGGTCTGGCCACCAGCCAGCGGGCGGGCATCGGGCTCGGCGGCGAGCAGGGCGACGGCATCGGCGAGGTTCGCCGGGCGGCTGTAGGCGAAGGCGTGCATCAGCGGCCCTCCTTCCGGCGCGCCGAGCAGATCTCCCAGACCCGCT
>CALLWN010000232.1 GCA_938016505.1 uncultured Sphingomonadaceae bacterium | reverse complement strand
CGCCGCCGCCAGCGACGCGCCGCGGACATAGCCGAAGCTGCCGACCGGCATCTCCGGGTGGTTGTGGAAGCCGAGCGCGAGATCCACGCCCTCGGCGGCGCCGTCGGCGATCATCGCCTCGGCCCCGGCCAGCACCTCCTCGGCCGGCTGGAACACCAGCACGACGCGGCCGGCGAGCGAGGGCGCAAGCCCCTTCAGCACGGCGGCGACGCCGAGCAGCGTCGCGGTGTGGATGTCATGCCCGCAGGCGTGCATTTTTCCCGGCACGGTGGAGGCGAAGGGCAGCCCCGTCTCCTCCTCGATCGGCAGCGCGTCCATGTCGGCGCGGATGGCAAGCGTCGGCCCCGGCCGGCCGCCCTCGATCCAGCCGACCACGCCGGTGCCGCCGACACCGGTGCGATGCGGGATGGACAGCCGCGCGAGTTCGGCGGCGACGATGCCGGCGGTGCGCCTCTCCTCGAAGGCGAGTTCCGGGTGCGCGTGGAGGTCGCGGCGGATGGCGACGAGGCGCTCTGCCTGTTCGGCGGCGACGGCGCGGATGGCGGCGGCGAGATCGTTCGGGCGTGTCATGCGGGGTTCCTGTCCGGTGCGGCCGAGAGATGCATGACCGGGCACACCCTCGTCGCATTAAGAAGTCTTAATGTGGTCATTAGTGGCGCCGTTGCCGCTTGTTGGCGTTTATGTCGCGGCTAGTGTGCGGGTCGCCGCGCGGCAAGGGTGGAAAGTGCGTTTGCGCCGGGGCCGTGTTCCCCGGGGTCGCCCCGGCCGCTGTTCGGACGGCAAGGCAAGGCCGGGAAGGGGGAACCGTTCGTGCGACTGAATGCGAAGGATCTGGCAGGCGCGATCCTGCTGATGGGGTTTGCCATCGTCGGCTTCTGGATCAATGCCGAGGACCATGCGATCGGCACCGCCCGCCGCATGGGCCCGGGCTACATGCCGATGCTGGCGTTCGGGCTGCTGGCGGCGCTGGCCGCCCTCACCTTCGTCCTCGGCCTGTTCAACGGCCCCGATCCGCTGGAACGCTGGACGCAGGCGGAACTCCTCGCCGTGCTCGGGGGCGTCGCGGTGGCCATCGGCGTCACCTGGATCCTCGCGCTGCAGCCGGGGATCATCTCGCGCAACTGGTATCCGCTCGGGCTCGGGCTGCTGGCCGGCTGCCTCGTGTTCTCGATCCCGCCACGATGGCGGAAGCTCGGCCTCGTCATCGCCGGCATGGTGGTGTTCGGCCTCGTGCTCGAGATCGCCGGCCTCTTCCTCGCCATCGCGCTGTGCATCGCCGTCGCCGCCCTGCCGGACGATACGCAGACGGTGAAGGGAACGCTCGCCCTCATTCTGTTCCAGATCGCGCTCTGCTGGTTCGTGTTCATCAAGGAACTCGACATCCGCGTGCCGATCTGGCCGCAGTTCTGACGCCGGGGAACCCGCCGCCATGGACATGCTCTTCGACAACCTGGCACACGGCTTCGGCGTCGCCTTCTCCTGGAAGAACCTGGCCTTCTGCCTGCTCGGCTGCCTCATCGGCACGGCCATCGGCGTGCTGCCGGGCATCGGGCCGGTCGCCACCATCTCGCTGCTGCTGCCGATCACCTTCGGGCAGGAGGCGACGACGGCCATCATCATGCTCGCCGGCATCTACTACGGCGCGCAGTACGGCGGCTCCACCACCTCGATCCTGCTGAACCTTCCGGGCGAGGTCAGTTCCGTCGTTACCACCCTCGAAGGCTACAAGATGGCCCGCAACGGCCGCGCTGGCGCGGCGCTGGCGGTGGCCGCCATCGGCTCCTTCTTCGCCGGCACCGTCGGCACCATCCTGGTCGCCGCCTCCGGCCCGATCCTGACGGAGGTCGCGCTCTCCTTCGGGCCGTGGGAATACTTCTCGCTCATGCTGCTCGGCCTGATCATCTCGGCCGTGCTGGCGCAGGGGTCGGTGCTGAAGGCGATCGCGATGGTGGTGCTCGGCGTCGGCCTCGGCCTCGTCGGCACCGACGTCCAGACCGGGCAGCAGCGCTTCACCTTCGGCATCCCCGAACTGTCCGACGGCATCGGCTTCGTCTCGATCGCCATGGGCATGTTCGGCATCGCCGAGATCATCCTCAACCTCGAACGCCCCGAGGCGCGCCAGGCGCTCAAGACCAAGGTCGGCAGCCTGTGGCTCACGAAGGAGGAGTGGAAACGCTCGACGCCGTCGGTGCTGCGCGGCACGGCGCTCGGGTCGGTGCTCGGCATCCTGCCGGGCGGCGGCGCGGCGCTCGCCTCCTTCGGCTCCTACATGATGGAGCGGCGGCTTTCGAGGCACGGCCACGAGTTCGGCACCGGCGCCATCGAGGGCGTGGCCGGCCCGGAGGCCGCCAACAACGCCGCGGCCCAGACCTCCTTCATCCCGCTGCTCACCCTCGGCATCCCGGCCAATGCCGTGATGGCCCTGATGGTCGGCGCCCTCATCATCCAGGGCATCCAGCCGGGGCCCCGCATGGTGGAAAGCCAGCCCGACCTGTTCTGGGGCCTGATCGCCAGCATGTGGATCGGCAACGTGATGCTGCTGGTGATCAACCTGCCGCTGATCGGGATGTGGGTGAAGCTGCTGGAGGTGCCCTACCGCTACCTCTACCCCTCGAT
>CALLWN010000231.1 GCA_938016505.1 uncultured Sphingomonadaceae bacterium | reverse complement strand
CCTCGAACAGGCCGTGGATGAGATGGAGCTGGGCCTGCCGCCACAGGCTGGGGTTGACCGTCGGCGGCGCCTCCCCGGCCGCGAACGCCGTGCGCCACGGCTCGAGGTCCCAGACGATCCGCCCCGCCGCGTCGCGGATCGTGACCGGCTCGGGTGCCGCGATCCGCCCGCGCATCGCCGCCGCGAACGCGCCCCGGTCGTCGAGCGGAAGTGCGGCGCGCACCTTTGCCTGCGCTGCAACCGTCGGGGCTGTCGCCGGCTTGGGCGCCGCCTCGTCCCGCGCCCAGCCCGCAGACGCCACCAGCATCAGCGCAACCGCCGCCACTGTCTTCATCCCCGCCTCCTCTCCCGTCGTTCTTGCGGGCCCTATCGCGCGCTGGCAATCGCGATCAAGACCATGGCGATGGACGTGCCCGCCCTTCCGCCCGAGATCCTCGTCACTGGCACCGCGCTCGAAACCCCGGCGCTGCCGCTCGGCGAGGTCAGGCTCGACTCCCGTGCGCTCGCAACCCCGGCCGGCCGGGTCGAGGCAGCGCTCGCCCGGGTGCCAGGCCTCGCCGCCTTCCGCCGCGCCTCCTCGGCGAGCGCCAGCCCGACCGCACAGGGCCTCACCATGCGCGGGCTTGGCGGCAATGCGGCAACCCGCGTTGCGCTCAGCCTCGATGGCGTTCCCCAGACCGACCTGTTCGCCGGCTGGGTGGCAACCGCTGCGCTCGACGCGGCGCCGCTCGCCTCGGGCCGCGTGACGCGCGGCGGCGGCAGCCTGGCCGAGGGGGCAGGCGCGCTCGCCGGCGCCATCGCCCTTCAGTCCGCGCGGCCGGAATCCTTTGCCGCGCTGCGCGGCGGCAGCTTCGCGAGCCTCGACCTTGCCGCCGGCGCGGCTCTGCCGGTCGAAGGCGGCGGCGCCCTCGGTCTTGCCGGTCGGTTCCGCCGCAGCGATGGCTTCCTGCTCGTCGCGCCGGCGCGGGCCGGCCCGGTCGACGTCCCGGCCCGCGCCCGCCATTGGGCTGTTCGCGGCCGGGCTATTGCCCCGCTCGGCGCTGAAACCGAGCTTCAGGCCAGCCTCGCCGCCTTCGCCGACCGGCGCTTGCGCGGCATCGAAGGCGCCGAGACCGGCACCAGCGGCGGCGACCTCTCGCTTCGCCTCGTCCACCGCGGTGCCGTCCCTGCCGAGCTCCTCGTCTACGGCCAGCTCCGGGATTTCACCGCCCGCAGCTACGCCCTCAACGCTGCCCGGACAGCCGCGAGCCTCACACTCGACCAGTTCACGACACCAGCGTCGGGAACCGGCGGCCGGCTCGAGGTCCGGCCGCACCCGGCCCTTCGGGTCGGCGGCGACTGGCGCCTCGCCGCGGGCGAAACGCAGGAGCGCTTCCGCTTCGTTGCCGGCCGGCCCACCGCCTTCCGCCGTGCTGGCGGGTCGAGCCGGAGCGGCGGCGGCTTCGCCGAGGTCACACTCTCACCGCGGCCGGGTCTCGAGCTGATCGCCGGCGGCCGGCTCGATCGCTGGGCCCTGGCCGATGGCGCCCTGTTCGAAGGCGATCTGCTGACCGGCGCCGTCATCCGCGATACCCCCGCGCCCGACCGTCACGGCACCGTGCCAAGCTGGCGCGCCGGTGCCCGATGGGCCCCAAGCGCCGACGGGCCGGTCGCGCTGCGCCTTGCCGGCTATTCCGGCTGGCGCTTGCCCACCCTCAACGAGCTGCATCGCCCGTTCCGCGCCGGCCAGGACGCGACCGCGGCCAACCCCCTGCTCGACCCCGAGCGGCTGACCGGGGTCGAGGGCGGGGTCGACCTCGGCCCGGAGGCGGGCCCGCGCCTCTCCGTCACCGGCTTCGCCAACCGGCTGGAAGGCGCCATCGCCAATGTCACGCTTGGCCAAGGGCCGGGCAGCTTCCCGGGCGTCGGGTTCGTCGGCCCGGGCGGAAGCTACCGCCAGCGGCTGAACCTCGCCGCCATCCGCGCCACGGGCATCGAGGCCGACGCCCGCCTCGCGCGCGGGCCGGTCACGCTCGAGGCCGGCCTCGCCTTGGTCCACGCAACCGTCGATGGCGGCGCGGTTGCCCCATCGCTCACCGGGCTGCGCCCGGCCCAGGCGCCCCGGCTCTGGCTCAGCTCCAGCCTCGGCTATGCGAAGGGGCTGCTCGATGCCCGCCTCGACATCCGCCACGAGGGCGCGCGGTTCGAGGATGACCGCAATGTCCGCCCGCTGGCCGCTGCAACCACGGTCGATGGCAGGCTCGCCTTGCGCCTTGCCCCGGCAGTCACCCTCACCCTTGACGCGACCAACCTTGCCAACGCCTTCGTCGAAACCGGATTTTCAGGCGCCCTGCCCGAGCGCGCCGAGCCGCGCACGCTCCTCCTCGGTGTCAGGTTGGGCCGCTAGGAGAGCGGCCGGAACACCATTTCCACCTTCATCACGCCCCGTCCGCGGCCGGGGAGATTGGCGTCCTGCACGGTCTCCTGCCGGGTCAGGACAAGACGCCCGCTGGCATCGCGGGCATAGTCGCTGACCACCGTCAGCGTGTCGAACTTCGCGATCGCCAGCACCCGGAACGGCTCGGGCGCGAACACCCGCATCTTCGTGACGGTGGGCCGTCCGTCCGTGTCGGCCACATGCACGTCGGCAGCAAGGTTGCCAGTCACGTCGAACCTGCCGGTCGGCAGCGAGCCCCTGGGCAGCCGTGGCCAGGAGTAGACGGTCTCCTCGCCGTTGCGGGCAACCTTCGGCTCCGGGCCGGCCAGCAGCGGGTCGAGCCGCCACGGCCCCGGCGCGACTGGCTGGTCGGCAATCGCCCTCGCGTAGGCCTTGCGGTCATCGTCCGACGGCGGCCTGCCGTTGACCGAGACCAGGGTCCAGCGGCTCCCCTCGGGCCTTGCGGGATCGTAGCGGTCCACTTCCACCCGCCGGGTTCCGCCATTGCGGGTGTCGGTCACGGTTCGGGTCCGCTCGAAGGCATAGGGGCCGGCGGCGCGGACTTCGGCGCGGATGGCGTCGATCGCGGGCGCTGCTGCGGCCGGCCCTGCGACCAGCACGATCGCGGCAATAAGCGGAAGGCGCACCGGGATCAGCTTTCGAGGAAACTGCGCATCTTGCGGCTGCGCGAGGGGTGCTTCAGCTTCCTGAGCGCCTTGGCCTCGATCTGGCGGATCCGCTCGCGCGTGACCGAGAACTGCTGGCCAACCTCTTCGAGCGTGTGATCGGTGTTCATGCCGATGCCGAAGCGCATCCGCAACACGCGCTCCTCGCGCGGGGTCAGGCTCGCGAGCACCCGCGTCACGGTTTCCTTCAGGTTGGCGTGGATCGCGGCATCGACCGGGATCACCGCATTCTTGTCCTCGATGAAGTCGCCGAGGTGGCTGTCCTCCTCGTCGCCGATCGGCGTTTCGAGGCTGATCGGCTCCTTGGCGATCTTGAGCACCTTCCTGACCTTGTCGAGCGGCATGGAGAGGCGCTCGGCAAGTTCTTCCGGCGTCGCCTCGCGGCCGGTCTCGTGGAGATACTGGCGGCTGGCGCGCACCAGCTTGTTGATCGTCTCGATCATGTGGACCGGAATGCGGATGGTCCGCGCCTGGTCGGCGATCGAGCGGGTGATCGCCTGCCGGATCCACCAGGTCGCGTACGTCGAAAACTTGTAGCCGCGGCGATACTCGAACTTGTCCACCGCCTTCATGAGGCCGATGTTCCCCTCCTGGATGAGGTCGAGGAACTGCAGCCCCCGGTTGGTGTATTTCTTGGCGATCGAGATGACCAGCCGGAGATTGGCTTCCACCATCTCCTTCTTGGCGATCCGGGCCTCGCGCTCGCCCTTCTGCACCATGGTGACGATCCGCCGGTACTCGCCGAGCTCGACCCCGGTCTCGCGGGCGATGGCGACGATTTCCTGGCGGATCTTCTCGACCTCGGCGGCCTCGGCGGCGGCAAAGGCCGCCCACTTCCGGTCCCGCGATGCGTTCGCTGCCAGCCAGCCTTCGTCCATCTCGTGGCCAAGGTAGCTGTCGAGGAAATCCTTCCGCGGGATCCGGTGCCGGTCTGCAAGCTTGAGAATGGCCGAGCCCAGCGCCATCAGCCGCCGGTTGAAGCTGTAGAGCTGCTCCACCAGCCCCTCGATCTTGGCGTTCGTGAACTGGACCGCGGCAATCTCCTGGGTGAGTTCGGCGCGCAGTTTCTGATACTTGCGCTCGTCTGCCGGGGCCAGGGCAGTGCCTGCGTTGATCGCCGCCATCCGCTCGCCCTGCAGTTTCGCGAACTTGCCATAGGCGGCCTCGATCCGCGCGAACCGCTCGAGCGCCTCGGGCTTCAGCTTCTCCTCCATCGCGGCGAGGCTGAGGCCACCCTCGTCCTCGTCCTCGTCGAAGCCCGGTGGCGGCGCGGCACGCCGCTCCACCAGGTCCGCCTCGTCGTCCGCCGTGGCGGGCGCAGACTCCTCGGGTTCCTCCTCGCGCTCGTCACTGAACGCAATCGGCGTGTCGCTTCCCTCGGCGTCAGGATTGTCCCCGGTCGGCGGTTTTGCCAGCATCGCCTCGAGATCGAGGATCTCGCGCAGATGCATCCGCCCCTCATTGAGCGCGCGCGACCATTCGATGATGGCAGCAAAGGTCATCGGGCTTTCGCACAGCCCGGCGATCATCGTGTCCCGTCCCGCCTCGATCCGCTTCGCGATCGCGATCTCGCCCTCGCGCGAGAGCAGCTCGACTGCCCCCATCTCGCGCAGATACATCCGCACCGGGTCGTCGGTGCGGTCGATCTTCTCCTTCGGCTGCGCCGTCACCACCGCCGGACCAAGCGCCTCGGTCGCGACGTCGTCGACGATCTCCTCCTCTTCCTCCTCCTCGGCCTCCTCGCTCGCGTCCTCGCGCTCGACGAGATTGATGCCCATTTCGGAGAGGGCCGACATCACGTCCTCGATCTGCTCCGAGCTCATCTCGCCTTGCGGCAGCGCCCGGTTGAGCTCCTCGTAGGTCAGCCAGCCGCGCTTCTTGGCGCGGGCGATCAGCCGCTTCAGTTCGGCACCGTTCAGGTCGATGACCGGCGCAGTCTCCGCCTCGGCCGCGTCGGCCGTCGAGTCCGTGCCTGCATAGTTCTTGGTTGCCATTGCGCCTGCCAGTCCCGTTGTCGCCTGTTGTGTCTGCCAGACCCGCCATCTACGGAGTCAAGGCTCCCGTGGTGGCCCGCTCCCGACCGCTGCCCCCAGCACCGGGGCAAGGAGCCGATCGCGGGTCTCAGCCAGCGCCTGCCGGCGCCGCGTCAGCCGACCCGCCACCGCTTCGTCGCCCGCCAGTCCGCCTGCCGGTCCGCCCGCATCCGGTCCGGCGCCGCCTGTCGTTCCGCTGCCCACCGACTCCGCTATTTGGGCACGGACCAGATAGGACGCAAGGGCCGCCGACACCGCTGCGTCGAAGGCCGCCGCGTCAAGCCTCGCCAGCCCCCGCCCGTCCGCGAAGGCCGGCAGTGTGGGCGGGCGTCCGGACAGCAGCGCTTCACGCGCCGCCTCGAGCGCGGGCGTTGCGAACCGCACCTCGGCCAGCGCCTCCAGATGCCGGGCAAGCGAATCGGGCCGCAGCGCGAGCGCGTGGAGAAGAGCGCCTTGCGCATAGGCCCTGGTCGAGGGCGCAGCCCGGGTGTCGGCGCGGGCGGGCGGGGTGGCGTTGCGCGCCGCCTTCGGGCCGCCGCGCCCGCCCCGCCATGGCCGCCGCGGAAGGAGCGCATCGGCGCGCACTGCCCAGCTGTCCCGATAGTCGCGCCTGAGGTCCGGGTCGGGAACAGTTGCTGCAAGCGCGCCGAGCCGGTGGCGGAACTCCGCCCGCCGTTCGGGGGTATCGAGCGGCGCCGCTGCCACCTCCCGCTCGAACAGGAAGCGCTCAAGCGGCAGCGCCGCCGCCAGCAGCGCCTCGACAGCCCCTGCGCCGCCACGGCGGGCAAGATCGTCCGGGTCTTCGCCAGCCGCCAGCAGGGCGATCCTGAGGCTGCGCCCCGGCCCCACATGGGCGAGCGCGAGCCGGGCCGCCCGGGTTGCGGCCTTCAACCCCGCAGGGTCGCCGTCGAAGGCGAGCACCGGTTCGGCAACGATCCGCCAGGCGAGCGCGAGCTGCGCCTCGGTGAGCGCCGTGCCGAGCGGCGCAACCGCTTCCATGAACCCGGCGCGGGCCAGCCCGATCACATCCATGTAGCCCTCGACAAGCAGCAGCCTGCCCGCCTTGCGCGCCGGGGCCGCGGCGCGGTCGAGGTTGAACAGGAGCTGGCCCTTGTGGAACAGCGGGCCATCGGCGGAATTGAGATATTTGGGCTCACCCGGCCCGAGCAGACGGCCGCCGAACCCTGTCGGCCGCCCGCGCGGGTCGCGGATCGGGAACATCAGACGGTCGCGGAACCGCTGGCGGCCCTCCTCCGTCACAAGCCCGGCCTCGACGAGGAGCGCCCGGTCGGCATCCGGCAGCCGGGCCTTGAGCGCCGCCTCGAGCCCGGTCGCGGGTGCATAGCCGAGCCCGAAGGCTTCGGCCAGTGCTGCATCCACGCCACGCTGGGCGAGATAGGCGCGCGCCGCGGCTCCAGCAGGTGCGGCAAGGCGCTCGGCGAACCAGTCCGCAGCCGCAGCCACGGCCGCGCGCAGGCGCGCCCCGCGCGGGTCGGCAGGCCGCGCCCGCGCTTCGGGCACCTCGAGGCCAGCCTCGGCGGCGAGGGCGCGGACTGCCCCCATGAAGTCCTGGCCTTCGGTTTCCATCACGAACCTGATGGCATCGCCATGCGCGCCGCACCCGAAGCAGTGGTAGTGATCGGCAAAGACGTGGAAGCTCGGGGTCTTCTCGTTGTGGAACGGGCAGCAGCCCTTCAGCTCGCGGCCGCTGCGGACCAGCCGCACCCGCCGCCCGACGATGTCGGCAAGCGAGACCCGCGCCTTCAGCTCGTCGAGAAACCCCTCGCTCAGCGCCATGCCTGATCCCGCCACATCCCTCGAGGCTAGCGCACCCGCGCCGCCAGCGCGAGCGTCTTCACAGGATCCTGATGGCTGCCTGCCGGCTAGTGAAGGCGATGAAGCGGTAGCGATCGCGCGGCAGCACCTCGGCGAGCGCCTTCGCCTCGTGCGCCTGCCAGTTCGGGTAGCCGATCAGCTCGTCGAAGGCGATGATGCTGCCGGAGACCAGCCGCGGCGCAACTGCCTCCAGAAGGTAACGCGCAGGCGTGTAGGTGTCAGTGTCGATGTGGAGCAGCGCCAGCGGCTCGCCAGGGTGCCGGTCGAGAAAGGGCTGCACCGTGTCCTGCACCCAGCCCTTGTACAGGCGCACATTCTCGCGGACCGGCGGAAGCCTGCCGCCCTGGTCGAAATGGCCGGCCGGCAGCGCCTCTCCGGACCAGTCTTCCTCGAGACCCTCGAGGCTGTCGAACCCGTGGATGAGCCGGGCGTCGCCCTTGGCCCTCAGCCGGTCGGCGATGAAATTGATCGACTTCCCCTCGAACACGCCGCATTCCATCAGGAGACCGGTGCTCGGCAGTCGCGTGACAAGCCAGGCCCAGTAGTCGATCCGGTGGTCGAACAGGACCGCTTCGTCGATGTTCGCCTCGATGAAGCTGGCAGACGTCTCTGCTGCCCGCTCATAGACCCGCCGCATCGGCCACTGCCTGCGGTCATCGACGAGGAACCGCCGGTAGAGGTAGCTCAGCGTGCGCGTGGTCCAGCCGTCCAACCGCTGCTTCATGCTGGCCATCGCGAATCCTCTTCCGGGGCGGAGCCCCCCCTAGGTATCAAGAACGGTCCTGGCCAGCCGGCTTGCACGCGCCATGTCGATCCGGCCGGCAAGCTCGGTCTTCACGGCACCCATCAGCGCCCCCATGTCCTTCGCACCCGTCGCGCCGATCCTTGCAGCGATCGCTGCAATCGCGTCGCGCGCTGCGGCGTCATCGAGCTGGGCCGGAAGGAAGCTCTCGATCACCTCGAGCTCGAAGGCCTCGCGTGCGGCAAGGTCGTCGCGACCGCCGTTCGTGTACATCTCGATCGATTCGCGGCGCTGCTTCGCCATCTTCTGCAGGACCTCGATCACGAGCGCATCATCATCCGCCGGTGCAGCTCCGGTCCGCGCCTCGATGTCGCGGTTCTTGAGCGCCGCCTGCACCAGCCGGAGCGCCGCCACCCGCTCGCTTTCGCGCGCCTTCATCGCGGCTGTGAGCGCGGCCGTGATCATGGTTCGAATCATCCTGCGTGTCTTGCCAGAGCCCGGTTGACGCGGTCCAGAGCGCACCCTAACGCGGTGTCTCAGCCCGACAGCCGCACGTTCCAAGGAGCCCCGATGGCCGAGACCGACCCTGCGCGCCCGCCACAAGGCGCGACCGGAGTCGTGGCGCTCGCCGATGGAACCCTGTTCTGGGGCGAGGGGTTCGGCGCCGAGGGGGAGGGCCTCGGCGAGCTCTGCTTCAACACCGCGATGACCGGCTACCAGGAAGTGATGACCGATCCCTCCTACGCCGCGCAGATCGTCGCCTTCACCTTTCCCCACATCGGCAATGTCGGGGCGAACCCCGAAGATGTGGAAGCCACCAACCCGCACGCGGTCGGCTGCGTTCTCGCCCAGCCGGTCACGGCCCCGTCGAGCTTCCGCAGCGCCGGCCGCTTCGATGACTGGCTCGCCCGCTGGGGCCGCATCGGCGTCGCAGGAATCGACACCCGCGCGCTCACCCGCCGGATCCGGCGCGCAGGCGCACCCAATGCCGTCATCGCCCACCGCCGCGATGGCCGGTTCGACACCGACGCGCTCGTCACCCGGGCGCGGGCCTGGACCGGCCTCGAAGGTCTCGACCTCGCAACCGGGGTCTCCACCCGCCAGAGCTACCGCTGGGAGGAAGGCCCGTGGGTGCCGGGCGCCGGCTATGCCCGGCCTGCGCGTCCGGCCGATGCACCCCATGTCGTCGCCATCGACTATGGCATCAAGCGCGCCATCCTCCGCCGGCTGGTCGCCGCCGGCGCCCGCGTGACGGTGGTGCCGGCAACCGCGACCTTCGCCGAGCTGATGGCGCACGCGCCCGATGCCCTGTTCCTCTCGAACGGCCCCGGCGACCCGGCCGCCACCGGCAGGCACGCCGTCCCGGTCATCCGGGCCTGGCTCGAGACGGCGAGACCGCTGTTCGGCATCTGCCTCGGCCACCAGATGCTCGCGCTCGCGCTCGGCGCGAAGACCCTCAAGATGCACCAGGGCCACCGCGGGGCCAACCACCCGGTCAGGCGGCTCGCCGACGGCAGGGTCGAGATCACGTCCATGAACCACGGCTTTGCGGTCGATGCCCGGACCCTCCCGGCGGGCGTGCGCGAAACCCATGTCAGCCTGTTCGATGGCAGCAACTGCGGGCTCGAGGTCGAGGGCCGCCCGGTCTTCTCGGTCCAGCACCACCCCGAGGCCTCCCCCGGCCCGCAGGACAGCTTCGCCCTGTTCGACCGCTTCGTCGCCATGGCGCGCGCCGCCTGATGCCCGCCCGCACCGACATCCGCTCGATCCTCGTCATCGGCGCCGGGCCCATCGTCATCGGTCAGGCCTGCGAGTTCGACTATTCCGGCACCCAGGCCATCAAGGCGCTGAAGCGCGAGGGCTACCGGATCATCCTCGTCAACTCCAACCCCGCCACCATCATGACCGACCCCGAGCTGGCCGATGCGACCTACATCGAGCCGGTCACCCCCGACATGGTGGCTCGGGTGATCGAGAGGGAGCGGCCCGACGCGCTCCTGCCCACCATGGGCGGCCAGACCGCGCTCAACACCGCGCTCGCACTCGCTCGCGACGGCACGCTCGACCGCTTCGGGGTCGAACTCATCGGCGCAAGGGCCGAGGCGATCGAGCGCGCCGAAGACCGGCTGAAGTTCCGCGAGACGATGGAGGCGATCGGCCTTGAAAGCCCGCGCTCGGCCATCGCCCACAGCCTCGAGGAGGCGCTTGCCGCGCTCGACGCGGTCGGGCTCCCCGCGATCATCCGCCCCTCCTTCACGCTTGGCGGCACCGGCGGCGGTATCGCCTACAACCGCGACGAGTTCCAGAAGATCGTCCTCGGCGGGCTCGACGCCAGCCCGGCCGGCGAAGTCCTCATCGAGGAATCGGTGCTGGGCTGGAAGGAATATGAGATGGAAGTCGTGCGCGACCGCGCCGACAACGCCATCATCATCTGCGCGATCGAGAATGTCGACCCGATGGGCACCCACACCGGTGACTCGATCACGGTCGCGCCCGCGCTCACGCTGACCGACAAGGAATATCAGGTCATGCGCAACGCCTCGATCGCGTGCCTGCGCGCGATCGGGGTCGAGACCGGCGGCTCCAACGTCCAGTTCGCGGTCAATCCGGCCGATGGCCGGCTCGTCGTCATCGAGATGAACCCGCGCGTGTCGCGCTCGTCCGCGCTCGCCTCCAAGGCGACCGGCTTTCCCATCGCCAAGGTCGCAGCCCTCCTCGCCGTCGGCTACATGCTCGACGAGATCCCCAACGCCATCACCGGCGGGGCGACCCCGGCAAGCTTCGAACCCACCATCGACTATGTCGTCACCAAGATCCCGCGCTTCGCCTTCGAGAAGTTCCGCGGTGCCGACGCAACGCTCGGCACGTCGATGAAGTCGGTGGGCGAGGTCATGGCCATCGGCCGCAGCTTCGCCGAATCGCTCCAGAAGGCGCTGCGCGGTCTCGAGACCGGCCTCTCCGGCCTCGACATGCCCGACCATCTCGAGGGCGCCGGCAAGGGCGAGATCCTGGCCGCGCTCGCCAGCCGCACGCCCGACCGGCTGCTCGTTGCCGCCCACGCCCTCCGGGTCGGAATCCCGCCCTCCGAAGTGGTGCGCGTTTCCGCCTACGACCCCTGGTTTGTCGACCGGCTCGCCGAGATCGTCGCTGCCGAGGCCGAAGTGGCGTCGCGCGGCCTCCCCGACGACGCAGCCGGCGTGCGGCGCCTGAAGGCGATGGGCTTTTCCGACCAGCGCCTCGCCCGGCTGTCCGGCCTTGCCGAGACGCAGGTCCGCGCCCGCCGCCACGCGCTCGGCGTCCGCCCGGTCATGAAGCGGATCGACACCTGCGCCGCCGAGTTCGAGGCCGCGACTCCCTACATGTACGCGACCTAC
>CALLWN010000230.1 GCA_938016505.1 uncultured Sphingomonadaceae bacterium | reverse complement strand
CGCCTGCCGCCTCGGCCATCTCGGCCAGATCGCCCGAGCAGTGAAGCGCCACCTCGCACCCCGCCGCCAGCACGCCCGCCGCCCGCCCCGCGATCGTCGCGCCCCCCGGCTGCCCGGCAAGCGCCTCCATCCCGAGATCGTCCGACATGAGCAGCCCGTCAAAGCCGATCCGCCCGCGGATGATGCGGCCGATCACCGCCGGCGACAGCGACGCGCACAGCTCCCGGTCCCAGGCGGTGTAAACCACATGCGCCGTCATCGCCATCGGCGCGTCCGCCAGCCGGATGAAGGGCGCAAGGTCCGCCTCGAGCTCCGCCTCGCCCGCAGTCACCACCGGCAGCGCAAGGTGGGAATCCGCGGTCGCCCGGCCGTGGCCCGGCACATGCTTCACCACGCCGACAACACCGCCGGCCTGCAGCCCGTCGAGCATGGCGCGGCCGAGCGCCGCCACCTGCACCGGCTCGGTGCCCAGCGCCCGGTCGCCGATCACGTCATGCGCCCCCGCCACCGGCACGTCGAGCACCGGCAGGCAGTCGACCGTGACGCCGAGGTCGCGCAGGGTCAGCGCGATCGCCTCGGCATTGGCCCGCGCCGCCGCCATCGCGGTCGCCGGCGCCCGCGCAAAGGCCGCAGCAAAGCGCGCGCCTGGCGGAAAGGCCGGCCACGGCGGCGCCGGAAGCCGCGCCACCCGCCCCCCCTCCTGGTCGATCAGGATTGGAAGCCGGGCGTCGCCGGCCAGGGTGCGCAGCGAATCGGTCAGCGCCCGCACCTCGTCCGGCGTCCCGATGTTGCGGCTGAACAGGATATGGCCCGCCGGCCGGCAGTCCTTGAACAGCGCCCGCTCGTCGGCCGTCAGCGCCCGCCCGGCAAGCCCGAAGATGACCGGGATCATCGCCGCACCCGCAGCAAAGGTCCGATCAGGATGAGGCCGGGCAGACCCGCCGTCACCATCGTCACTGCCATGTCCGCACCGCCATCTTCCCCCGCTCCGGGTCCCGCCGTTGCCCGGCCTTGCATCCTCTGACAGTTTCATTATGGAAGCGCGCTCGATTCCGCCAGCCGGTTGTGCCGTGCCGTCGGCGCGGGCGGCGCTCCGCCCAACGTTCAGGTTCCAAAGGTGCCAGATGGCCGTTCCAAAGCGAAAGACGACGCCCTCGCGGCGCAACATGCGGCGCAGCCACCACGCGCTCAGGCCGGTGATGGCCATGGAATGCCCCAACTGCGGCGAACTCAAGCTCCCGCACCATGTCTGCCCGGCCTGCGGCTTCTACGACGGCCGCAAGGTCTTCACCCAGCCCGACGCGTGATCGCCACCGCCGTGTGCGTCGCAGCCACGGCGCCCGCGCCCGTGCGCGCAGCCATGGGCCCGGCATGACCGGCACCTGCCTCATCGCGCTCGACTGCATGGGCGGCGATCACGGCCCCGAGGTGGTCCTCGCCGGCGCCGAGATCGCCCGCACCCGCTACCCCGACCTGCGCTTCCGTCTCTATGGCCAGGAGGGCCCGGTCCGCAGCGCGCTCGCCCTCGCCCCGAGGGTCGCCGCCGAGGCCGAGATCGTCGCAGTCGAGGGCGTGGTGCTCGGCACCGACAAGCCGAGCCAGGCCATCCGCAGGGCCCGCACCACCTCCATGGGCCAGGCAATCGAGGCCGTGAAGGCCGGCGAGGCGGTCGCCGCCGTCTCGGCCGGCAACACCGGCGCACTCATGGCCATCGCCAAGATCGCGCTCCGGACGCTCGCCAGCATCGACCGCCCCGCGCTCGTCGCGCTCATGCCCACCATGCGCTCGGATTCGGTCGTCCTCGACCTCGGCGCCAACACCGAGTGCGACGCCGCCAACCTCGTCCAGTTCGCCGTCATGGGCGCCGCCTTCGCCCGCACCGTGCTCGCGCTCCCGCGCCCGCGGGTCGCCCTCCTCAACATCGGCGAGGAAGACATGAAGGGCACCGAGGAACTCAAGGCCGCCGCCGCCATGCTCCGCGCCGCCGCCGCCGACCTCGCCTTCGACTTCACCGGCTTCGTCGAAGGCAACGGCATCGGCAAGGGCGAAGTCGATGTCATCGTCACCGACGGCTTCTCCGGCAACATCGCGCTCAAGACCGCCGAGGGCACCGCCAACCTCGTCACCGGGCTCCTCGCCAGGGCCTACCGCGCCTCCTTCATGACCAGGCTCGGCGCCCTGCTCTCGAAGCCGGCGCTGCGCGCCCTCAAGGACCAGCTCGACCCCAACAACCACAATGGCGCAGTCTTCCTCGGCCTGAACGGCGTCGTGGTCAAAAGCCACGGCGGCGCCGACACCCGCGGCTTCGCCAACGCCATCTGCGTCGCCCGCGACCTCGTCGCCGACAACATCCTCACCCGCATCCGCGACGACATGGCCAATTTCGAGGCCCATCTGCCCCCCGCGCCCGCACCCGCACCCGCGGCCACCCCCGGCACCGACGCGGCCTGAGCGCACCTTGGTCCACGCCATCATCACCGGCACCGGCAGCGCGCTTCCCCCGCGCCGCGTCGCCAACGACGAGCTCGCCACCCGCCTCGACACCTCGAATGCCTGGATCCGCGAGCGCACCGGCATCGCCGCGCGCCGCATCGCCGACCCCGGCACCACCACCGGCGACCTCGCGACCGAAGCCGCCGCCCGCGCCCTCGAGGCCGCCGGGCTCGAGGCGTCCGCAATCGATCTCGTCGTGCTCGCAACCGCCACCCCAGACCGCACCTTCCCGGCAACCGCGGCCCGGGTCCAGGCCCGGCTCGGCATCACCCGCGGCCCCGCCTTCGACATCGCTGCCGTCTGCTCGGGCTTCGTCTATGCGCTGACCGTCGCCGACAGCCTGCTCAGGTCCGGCCAGGGCAGCCGGGCCCTCGTCATCGGCGCCGAAACCTTCAGCCGCCTCCTCGACTGGGACGACCGCGCGACTGCAGTCCTGTTCGGCGACGGCGCCGGCGCCGTCGTGCTCGAGGCCCGCGAAACCCCCGCCGGCGCTTCGCCGCGCGGCATCCTCGCCGCCCGCCTCCACGCCGACGGCCGCCACGAGGAGCTGCTCTACGTCGATGGCGGGCCCGGCTCCACCGGCACCGTCGGCAAGCTCCGCATGGCCGGCCGCGAGGTGTTCCGCCACGCCGTCCACAACCTCGCCGGAGTCGTCGACGAACTGCTCGCCGCAACCGGACTGCCGATCGCCGCGATCGACTGGGTCATCCCCCACCAGGCCAACCTCCGCATCATCGAGGCCACCGCCAGGAAGCTCGGCCTGCCCATGACGCGCGTGGTCGTCACGGTCGACGAGCACGCCAACACCTCCGCCGCCTCGGTCCCGCTCGCCCTCGATGCCGCCGTGCGCGACGGCCGCATCCGCCCGGGCGACCTCTGCCTCCTCGAGGCGATGGGCGGTGGCTTCACCTGGGGCGCCCTGCTGTTGCGCATGTGAAACAGTCCGCCCGATCCGCGCGTGAGCCATCTTTCGATTTCCCGTACAGCCGGTTACACTGGCGCCAAGGAGGGGCCCATGCCTGATAACCAGACACTGACACGCGCCGAACTCGCCGACCGGCTCAACCGGGAAATCGGCCTGTCCCGCGCCGAATCGGCCGATCTCGTCGAACAGGTGCTACGCGCGATCGCCGACGCGCTGGTCGCAGGCCAGAATGTCAAGCTCAGCTCGTTCGGCAGCTTCCTGCTGCGCGAAAAGGGCATGCGCGTCGGCCGCAACCCCAAGACCGGGGTCGTGGTCCCGATCGAGCCCCACGTCACGCTCAGCTTCCGGCCCAGCCAGATCCTGCGCCAGCGCATCAACGGCAGCGCATGAACGACGACCCCGACCCACCGCCCGGCCCGCATCCCGTCGCGGCAACAAGCGCCAAGTCCCCGGCCGCCATGCGCACCATCACCGAGGTGTCGGCCGAACTCGGCGTCCCCCAGCACATCCTCCGTTTCTGGGAAACCCGCTTCCCCGATCTGCGCCCCCTCAAGCGCGGCGGCAACCGCCGCTACTATC
>CALLWN010000229.1 GCA_938016505.1 uncultured Sphingomonadaceae bacterium | reverse complement strand
GCACGCGCACCTGAGTTGGACTCGCCCATGCGGAAAGGGCGCGGGGCTGTCAACGAAGCTCAGGGCCGCACGGCTGCCGCACTGGCCCCGGCCGGGTCGGCCGCGAGCAGGCGTTGGACGGCTTCATCGGCAGCGTCGGTGAAGGGCTCGAGGACGAGGTCGGCGCCGAGGCGGTCGAGCCGGCCCGCATCGGCCGCGTCGCGCGCGGTGAGGGCGAGGCGGCCCCGGAAGCCGGCCGCGCGCAGGGTCTGGACCAGCACCTCGCGATCATCGGCGCCCGACAGGCCGGCCGCGCCATGGTCGCGGATGGTGGAGACGGCGAGGCGTGCGGCGGCGAGCGGCAGGTGGGCGAGGAACTCCGGGTCGGAGACATCGCCGTAGATGCCCTCGCCGCCACGGGCGCGCCATGCGGCGAGCGCCTCGGGGCTGAAATCGACACCGAGGACGGCGAGCCCGCGGGCGCGCAGCCGCTCGCCGATGGCGGCTCCGTAGCGGCCCAGCCCGAACAGGAGGACATCGTGGCGGTGGGCCGCGACCTGCTGGACGGCCGCCTCGCGCGGGGCTGCGCGCTCGAAGACCCGCAGCAGCGGCTCGGCCACGGCCCAGAGCTGGTGCGACCAGGTGATCATGTAGGTGGAGGCGGCGATGGTGACGAGGCCGACCATGGTGACGAGGCCAAGCGCGGCTTCGCTCACATGGCCGAGGGCGACTCCGACCCCCATGAAGATGAGCGAGAATTCGCTGATCTGGGCGACCGTCAGGCCGGCGAGGAAGCCGGTTCGGCGGCGGTAGCCGAGCGCGACCATGATGACGAGGACGATGAGGGGGTTGCCGACGAGGACGAACAGCGACAGCACGGCGGCGGGAACGAGATCGGCGCCGAGGCGGCCGAGATCGAGCTGGCTGCCAAGGGCGATGAAGAAGAAGAGCAGGAGGAAATCCCTGAGGGGGGCGAGGCGGGCGGCGATGGCGTCGCGCCAGGGGGTGGAGGCGAGCGCCACGCCGGCGAGCAGGCCGCCGAGCTCCTTGCCGAAACCGAGGGTGTCGCCGAGCGCGGCGAGCAGCGCAGCAAGCGCGATCGCGAAGGCCAGCAGCAGCTCGGGCGTGCGGGCGAGCCGGGCGGTGAGCGGATCGGCCACGAACCGGATGAAGAGCATGACGCCGCCGAGCGCGCCGAGCCCGGCCGCGAACACGCCGAGGATGGCGCCGGGGCCGGCGCCCTCGCGCGTGCCGACCCCGATCGCCGAGAGCGCGATCATGGCGAGGACGACGACCAGGTCCTGGACGATGAGGAAGCCGACCGCGATGCGGCCGTGGAGGCTGTCGATCTCGCGCTTGTCGGAGAGCAGCTTCACGATGATGATCGTGGAGGAGAAGGTGAGCGCGACTGCAACATAGAGGCTGGTGAGGGCATCGAGCCCGAGGGCGAGGCAGAGGAGGAAGCCGAAGCCGGCGGTGAAGCCGACCTGGCCGAGGCCGGTTGCGAGCGCAACCGGCCCGAGCTGGCGGATCAGCTTCACGTCGAGCTTCACGCCGACGAGGAAGAGGAGGATGGCGATCCCGAGCTGGGCAAGGAGCTCGATCGGCGCGGGCGTGCGGGCGATGTCGAGCATCGAGGGGCCGGCGAGGATGCCGACGGCGATGAAGCTGACGATGAGCGGCTGGCGGAGCAGGCTGCCGGCGAAGCCGACCACGGCGGCGAGCACGAGCAGGGCGGCGATCTCGTTGAAGAGCGAGGCGGTGGCCCATTCGCCCATCATGGGGATTCCCCTCCTGGTCCCGGCCCTGGCTGCGGGCCGCACGCTGCCTGCGCGTCAGGCGCGGGCGAAGCCCTGGTCGAGGAAGCGGGTGGCGAGCGCGGCGTGGACGGCAGCGCCGCGCGCCATGACGCGTTCGTCGAGCACCATCCGGTTGGAGTGGAGCGGGCAGCACTGGCGCCAGTCGGCGCCCTCTTCCGCCACGCCGAGGAAGAACATGGCGCCGGGCACCTTCTCGAGGACATAGGCGAAATCCTCGGCGCCCATGACCGGCTGGGCCATCTCCTGCCAGGCGCCGGGGAACAGCGCCTCCACCGTGTCGCGGCCGAAGGCGACCGCGCGGGGGTCGCAGACGGTGACGGGGAAACCCTCGGTCACGCGGACCTCGGCGGTTGCGCCGTGGGCGGCGGCGATGCCTTCGGCAAGGCGGCGCAGGCCCGCCTGGATCGCGGCGCGGCGGTGGGCGGACAGGGTGCGGATGGTGCCGAGAAGGTGGGCGCTTTCGGCGATGACATTGTTGGTGGTGCCGGCCGCGATCCTGCCGATGGTGACGACCGCCGGATCGGCGACGGGGACTTCGCGGGTGACGAGGGTCTGGATCGCGGTGACGATCGCGCAGGCGACGGGGATGGGGTCGAGCGCGTCGTGGGGCATGGAGGCATGGCCGCCCTTCCCGCGCACGGTCACCTCGAGCATGTCGGCCGAGGCGAGCAGCGGCCCGGCGCGGCCGCCGACCATGCCGTGGGGGGCGTTGGGCATGACGTGGAGGGCAAAGGCCGCGTCAGGCAGCGGATCGAGGAGGCCGTCCTCGAGCATGAAGCGGGCGCCGTGGTGGCCTTCCTCGCCGGGCTGGAACATGAACATGACGGTGCCGGTAAGCTGCTCGCGCATGGCGCACAGCAGCCTTGCAGCGCCTGCGAGCATCGCGGTGTGGCTGTCGTGGCCGCAGGCGTGCATCACGCCTTCGACCTGGCTTGCGAACGGGAGGCCGGTGTCTTCGGGCATGGGGAGCGCGTCCATGTCGCCGCGCAGGAGGACGGTGCGGCCGTTGGCGCCGCCGCGCAGCGTCGCGACGAGGCCGGTGGTGGAGGGACCCTCGCGCCACTCGAGCGGGAGGCCGGCGAGCGCCTCGCGGACCCGGGCGCTCGTCTTCGGGGTGTGAAGGCCGAGTTCAGGCTCGGCGTGGATGGCGCGGCGGAGCGCGACCATCTCGGGGAGGAGCGCTTCGGCGGCGGCGGCGAGCGTGTGCATCAATTGGCCTCGCGGTTGGCTGCCGGCACCCACAGCACGTCTCCGGCGCCGCCGAAGGCGGGCAGGTTGGCGTGGCGGGCCATGACGAAGAGATGGTCCGACAGGCGGTTCAGATAGTGGCGGGCGAGCGGGTTGACCTCGCCCTCGCCGGCTGCGGTCACGGTTTCGCGCTCGGCGCGGCGGACGATGGTGCGGGCGACATGGAGGTGGGCGGCGAGCGCGGTGCCGCCGGGCAGGACGAAGCTCTGGAGCGGTTCGAGATCGGCGTTCATCGAATCGATCTCGCGCTCGAGCCGGTCGACCTGGGCCTGGACGATGCGGAGCGCGGTCCAGCCCTCGGGCTCGCCGGGGGTGGCAAGATCGGCGCCGAGGTCGAACAGGTCGTTCTGGACCCTGAGCAGCATGGCGCGATGGTCGCCGCTGGCGTGGAGCAGGGCGACCCCGATCGCCGAATTGGCTTCATCGACGGCGCCATAGGCGCCGACGCGGGCGGCGTTCTTGGGCGTGCGCGAGCCATCGGCGAGGCCCGTGGTGCCATCGTCTCCGGTTCTGGTGTAGATGCGGTTGAGCTTGACCATGGGGCACTCAGTTGCCGGCACCGCGGCCGGAAAGGAGGAAGAGGGCGACGACGAGGAGGACCGCGATGGCCTGGAGCGCGACCCGCCAGGTCATGAGCTGGTTCGACCGGGTGCCGGTGACGTCGCGGCCGGAGGCCATGGTGAGGATGCCGCGCACCAGCGTGACGGCGACTGCGACCGCTGCCACCACGATGAGAATGATGATGACGCTGTTCATGGCGCGACCCTAGGCGCAATGCGCGCGGATTGCACCCCTCGGGACGCGATGGCGCTGCGGCAGCGCCGGGCGGCGGCTCCGACCATGGCGAAGCCGGCGACGAGGAGCGCCCAGGTGCCGGGTTCGGGGATTGCGCTCTCCAGCTCGAAGGCTGCGAATTCGAGCCCGATGACGCCGAAGATGACCTGCGGCAACGCGGCATGCTCGGCCGGGCTGGTGGGGTTGTCCTGGCGGAAATTGAAGGTGAAGCTGCGGGTGCCGGGGCCGGCAGGCGCGTGGATGCCCAGCAGATCGGGGAAGCCCGAGCCGATGATGAAATCGGGCTCCATGCCGCTCAGCGTGTGGGAGCGGACGAAATTGAAGCTGGAGAGGAAGACGCCGTCGGCGAGCGGAGCGTCGGTGGTGAGGTGGGGGAAGAAGCTGCTGCCGACGAAGGAGAAGCCATCGGACATGCTGAACTGGTCGGTGCGCAGCGCCGGGTTCATCGGGTTCGAGGCATTGTCGATCACGAACACGCTCCTGGTGCTGGCGGCCGTTCGCCCGATCGTCCACGGGCCGACCTGGATGACGAGGTCGAGGACCGACTGATCGTCGCGCGTGGCGCTGCCGGTGCCCCCGATCGGCGGGAGGGTGACGGGGTTGCCGGCCGAGGTGACGACAAAGGCTGCAACGACCGGCAGGTTGGCGAAGGGCACGCCCGCGAGCGTGTTGCCCGGAGGGCCGGCGCCGGCATTGGTGGTGCCGGTGGCGAGCACCACCCAGCTGGTGACGGCGGCGGCAGCCGCCGCGAGCGTAAGCGCGGCTGCCGCGGCAATGGCGGCGAGGCGGACGAACATGTGGATGACGCCTGCAGTTGATGCTGGAATCTAGACGAGAAGATCCATGAGCGACAAGGCCATATCGGGACCCGAGGGCGCAAGATCGGTAAGGCGGGCGGCGAGCGCCGGGCCATCGGCGCCGCGGGCGCGCAGTGCCGCGAGCGTTTCGGCGCGGTCGCGCTTGGCGAGCCTGCGGCCGTCGGCGGCGAGGAGCAGGCGGTGGTGGAGGTAGCGCGGGGCGGGAAGGCCGAGAAGCGCCTGGAGGAGGCGCTGGAGCGGAGTCGAGCTGGCAAGGTCGCGGCCGCGCACCACAAGGGTGACGCCTTGCGCTGCATCGTCGAGCACGCAGGCGAGATGGTAGGCGGGCCAGTCGTCCTTGCGCCAGAGGATGGGGTCTCCAGCCGGGTCGGCGCGGCCCATCTGCGGGCCGGCGGCGAGATCGTCCCACTGCTGGGTGAGCGGGAGGCCGGTTGCGGCGAGATCGAGCCTCCAGGCGAACGGAGTGCCGTCGGCGGGGGGCGCCCGGCCACGGCAGGTGCCGGGGTAGGCGATGGTTTCGCCTTCGTGCGGGGCAGCGGCGGCCTCGATGCGGCCGCGGGTGCAGGTGCAGGCGTAGAGGAGGCCGCGCTGGCGGAGCGCCTCGAGCGCGGCGCGGTGGGCTTCGCGACGGCTCGACTGGAGGAGCGGGAACGCGGCGGGGGCGAGGCCGAGCCAGCCGAGATCGGCGCGGATGCCCTCGACATGCGCCGGGCGGCAGCGGCTTTGATCGATATCCTCGATGCGCAGGAGGAAGCGACCGCCGCTAGTGCGGGCGAGGCGGGCGGCATGGACGGCCGAGAAGGCGTGGCCGAGGTGGAGCGCGCCCGTGGGCGAGGGCGCGAAGCGGGTGACATGGCCGACGGCGGTGGTCCCTTCGCCTGCGGCAGCGCGCATTCCTGGCCTTCCTTCCGTTGCCCCGCATCACATTGGGGGCGGCTTGACCCCCACGAGATGTGGTGCTGTCATATGGGCGACATACAGCCTCTGGTATAGGGGCAGCGCAGGCGGTGGAAGCCACCTGCCCGAGGTGCGATAGGGCCGGAATTCCTGACCTGCGCGAGCAGATGGGAGGTCGTGCCGGCATGTATCATCCCGAGATTCTCGAGCGGCTGGAGCGCAATGTCTCGCCGGAGGCGTGCCCGGCACTGGTGCTGAACGCGGACTATACCCCGCTGTCCTACTACCCGCTTTCGCTGTGGTCGTGGCAGGATGCCGTCAAGGCTGCCTTCCTCGAACGGGTGGATGTGGTGGCCCAATATGACCGGGAGATCAGGTCGCAGAATTTCGCGATGCGGCTGCCGAGCGTGGTCGCGCTGAGACAATATGTGAAGCCCTCGGCCAACCCGGCCTTCACCCGGTTCAACCTGTTCCTGCGCGACAGGTTCACCTGCCAGTATTGCGGCAGCCGCGAGGACCTGACCTTCGACCATGTGGTGCCGCGGGCCTATGGCGGGCGCACCACCTGGACCAACGTGACGACGGCGTGTGCGCCGTGCAACCTGAGGAAGGGCGGGCGGACGCCTGCGGAAGCCCACATGATGCCGCGCCAGCGGCCGTTCCAGCCGACCAGCCACCAGCTGCAGGAAAACGGCCGGGCGTTCCCGCCGCATTACTGCCACGAGACCTGGCGGGACTATCTCTACTGGGATGTGGAGCTGGAGGCCTAGGCCAAGGCGGCACCGGGCCTGCGACGGCTCGGAGATCAGGGCTGCGCGCTGACGCCGTGCGCCTGCGGCCTAGCCGACAATCTCTTCCGGCCTGAAGAAGAAGGCGATCTCGATTGCGGCGTTCTCGTCGCTGTCGGAGCCGTGGACGCTGTTGGCCTCGATCGATTCGGCGAGTTCGCGGCGGATGGTGCCGGGCTCGGCGTTGGCGGGGTTGGTGGCACCCATGACCTGGCGGTTGCGGGCGACGGCGTCCTCGCCTTCGAGGACCTGGACGACGACAGGGCCGGAGGTCATGAAGGCGACGAGATCGTGGAAGAAGGGCCGGTCCCGGTGGACCGCGTAGAAGCCCTCGGCCTGTTCCCTCGTCATGCGGATGCGCTTGCTGGCGACGACGCGAAGCCCGGCCTCCTCGAGCATGCTCGTCACCTTGCCGGTGAGGTTGCGGCGGGTGGCATCGGGCTTGATGATCGAGAAGGTGCGGGTGACGGCCATCCTGGTCCTGCTTCCGGTCGGAGACTGCGGTGGCGATAGCCGGCGATGGTGCGATGCACAAGCGCCGCGCGCCGGGCACCGGCAGCCGGACATGGGTGCCACATATCCTGTAAGCCGGGTTCTGTCCCCTTGCGGGGGGCGACCATTCCTCTGGGACGCGTGTCGCCACGCGCCTCGAGCGACCAACCCGCGCGCCGGCCGGACCGGGCCGTGGCCCCTTGAGAGGGCCGTGCGCGCCTATTCGGTCTTGCTCCCGGTGGGGTTTGCCCTGCCACCCCCGTTGCCGGGGGCGCGGTGCGCTCTTGCCGCACCCGTTCGCCCTTGCCGCAACCCCGTTGCCGGGGCCGTGCGGCGGTCAAGCTTTCTGTGGCACTTTCCCTGGGGTCACCCCCGGCGGGTGTTACCCGCCACCGCCGATCCGTGGAGCCCGGACTTTCCTCTGCCCGGAGGCAGCGGCCGCCCGGATATGTGGCACGCTGCGAACGTGGGGCACCGGACGGCCGAGGTCAAGGCCGGCCGAGGTCAAGGCCGGCCGAGGTCAAGGCTGGCCGGGCAGGCGGCCCGGCTTCGCAGGCGGACGATGGCCTCAGCGGCCGGTCTGGCCGCGGTGCATGAGCATGGCATCGGCAAGGACGAGCGCCATCATCGCCTCGGCGACGGGGGCGGCGCGGATGCCGACGCAGGGGTCGTGGCGGCCCCTGGTCACGATCTCGGTCGCCTCGCCAGTCCGGGTGACGGTCTCGACCGGGGTGAGGATCGACGAGGTGGGCTTCAACGCGAGGCGGACGACGATGGGCTGGCCGGTGCTGATCCCGCCCGCCGTGCCGCCGGCATGGTTGGAGAGGAAGCGGGGCCCCTCCCCTGCCCCGCCCGGGCGCATGCGGTCGGCATTGTCCTCGCCGCGCAGCCGCGCGGCGGCAAAGCCGTCGCCGATCTCGACGCCCTTGACGGCATTGATGCCCATCATCGCGGCGGCGAGCTGGCTGTCGAGCTTCATGTAGACCGGCGACCCCCAGCCGGCGGGCACGCCTTCGGCCACCACCTCGACGATGGCGCCGAGCGACGAGCCAGCCCTGCGCGCGCCATCGAGCAAGGCTTCCCAGCGGGCAGCTGCTATTGGATCGGGGCAGAAGAAGGGGTTCAGCGCGACTTCGGCCATGTCGAGGCGGCTGCGGTCGATCGCGTCGCCGCCCATCTCGACCAGATAGCCGGTGATGCGGACGGCTTCCCCCAGCACCTTGCGGGCGACTGCGCCGGCAGCGACCCGGGCTGCGGTTTCGCGGGCGCTGGAGCGGCCGCCGCCGCGCGGGTCGCGGAGGCCGTACTTGGCGTCGTAGGCAAAATCGGCGTGGCCGGGGCGGTAGCGCTCGGCGACTTCGGCATAGTCCTTCGAGCGCTGGTCGACGTTGCGGATGACAAGGCTGATGGGCGTGCCGGTGGTCAGCCCATCGAAGGTGCCGGAGAGGATTTCGACCTGGTCGGGTTCCTGGCGCTGGGTCGTGAAGCGCGACTGGCCGGGGCGGCGGCGGTCGAGGAAGGGCTGGATGTCGGCCTCGGTGAGCGGGAGGCCCGGCGGGCAGCCGTCGACGACAACCCCGATCGCGGGGCCGTGGCTTTCGCCCCAGGTTGTGATGCGGAACAGGTGGCCGAAGCTGTTGTGCGACACGGCTCAGTCCCGGGTGGTCGCAATGTCGGGGGCGTCGACGGCCTTCATGCCGATGACGTTGTAGCCGCTGTCGACATGGTGGATCTCGCCCGTCACGCCCGAGGCCAGCGGCGAGAGCAGGTAGAGGCCGGCGCCGCCAACGTCCTCGAGCGTGATGTTGCGGCGCAACGGGGCGTTCAGTTCGTTCCACTTGAGGATGTAGCGGAAATCGCCGATGCCGCTTGCCGCAAGCGTCTTGACCGGGCCGGCGGAAATCGCGTTCACCCGGATGTTGCGGGGCCCGAGATCGACCGCGAGATACTTGACCGAGGCCTCGAGCGCGGCCTTGGCGAGGCCCATGACATTGTAGTGGGGCACCACCTTTTCGGCGCCATAGTAGCTGAGTGTGAGCAGGCTGCCGCCGGCGTGCATCATCGGCACGGCGCGCTGGGCACCGGCCGTGAAGCTGTAGCAGGAGACATCCATCGACAGGCGGAAATTCTCGCGGCTGGTGGCGAGATAGGGGCCGCGGAGTTCGTCCTTGTCGGAAAAGCCGATGGCGTGGACGAGGGCGTCGAGCCGGTCCCAGTGGCGGGCGAGTTCGGCAAAGCAGCTGTCGATCGAGGCATCATCGGCGACGTCGCAGTCGAGCACGAGCGAGGAGCCGAGGGTTTCGGCGAGCGGGCGAACGCGGCGGGCGAAGGCCTCTCCGGGGGTGGAGAAGGCGAGCTCGGCGCCCTCGCGGTGGAGCGCCCGGGCGATTCCCCAGGCAAGCGAGCGGTCGTTGGCGACGCCCATGATGAGTGCGCGCCTGCCTGTCATCAATCCTGTCATGCGATGGTCCCCTTGGTGTCGGGCGCTTCTAGGCTGGCGCGCCGGCGTCTGGAAAGGGCCGCGTTGGTTTCCGCGCCGAGCACCAGCGCAAAGCCGATGAGGTGGAAGAAGAGGAGCGCGAGCATGACTCCGGCGAGCGCGCCGTAGGTGCGGGCCATGCCGCCGGTGGCGCCGACGACAGGGCCGAACAGGGCGGCAGCGAAGCTCCACAGCAGGATGACGACAAGCGCGCCAGGCCAGAAGGGACCGCGCCCGGCGTCGCGCGGGGTGAGGCCGGCGAACAGCAGCCACAGCGCGAGAAACGCGACGAGCGGCGGCACAAGCCAGGTGACGGGCGAAAGGAGCGCCCCGGGTTCGAGGGAGGCGAGCAGCTTCCGGGCGAGCGAGAGGAGGAGCGCCACGGCGACGCTCAGCAGCACCGAGCCGGCCGCAACCAGCGACGCGCCGGCGAGCAGGAGGCGGGTCTTCCAGAAGGCGCGGGGCTCGGCAAGGCCATGGGCCTTGAGGATGAGGCCACGCAGCGTCTCGAGGAAGCCGGAGACGGTCCACAGGCCGACCGCGACCGAGAGGCCGAGCGCGCCTCCGGCGCGGCCTTCCACGACCTCGGCGACGAGAGGGCCGATGACCGCGCTGACGGCCGGAGGGAGCAGCGAGAGAAAGCCGGCGATGGCCTCGTGGCCGGCCTCGGAGCGACCGGCGAGCCCGGCGACGGACGTGACGAGGATGGCCGCCGGGAACAGGGTGACGAGGGCGAGATAGGCGAAGTTCCCGGCATGGAGCGCGCCATCGCGAAGGGCTTTCGCCACGATCTCGCGGACCAGGCCGAAGGCCCGGCCGAAGGGCCTCAACCCTGCCCTGCCTGGCGCTCGCGGAACAGCTGCTCGAGGGCTGCGTCTCCGACGGGCACTTCGACCATGACGCGGACGAGGAGGTCGCCGCGGGTACCATCGCGGCGGGTCCAGCCCTTGCCCTTGAGGCGCATGATCCTGCCCGAACTGGTTCCAGGCGCGATGCCGAGCATGACATCCCCCTCGAGGGTGGGGGTGCGGACCTTGCCGCCGAGGACTGCGGTTGCGAGCGGGACGCCGAGGTCGGCGCGGACATCGTCTCCGTCGCGCGCGAAGCGGGCATCGGGCTGGATGACGATCGTGATGAGCGCGTCGCCCGGGCCGCCGGGCCCCGGCTCGCCCTGGCCGGCGAGGCGCAGCTGCTGGCCATCCTCGACGCCATTGGGCAGCTTGAGGTCGACGGTGCGGCCCGAGCGCAGCGTGACGCGCTGGGGCCGTGCGAGGGCGGCGTCGGCGAAGGGGACGGCGAGGCGGTAGGCGACATCGGCGCCACGCGCGGCCGGGCGGGGGCCAGCGCGGCCGGGGCGGCTGCCGCCGAAGAGCTCGGAGAGGATGTCGCCGAAGTCGGCCTCGAAGCCGGCGGTGTCCCCGGGGGGCGGCGTGCGGAAGCCGCCGGCACCCGGCCGCGGACCGCCGCGGGCGAAGCCGTCAAACCCGCGCGGCATGCGCGGGTTGCCGTCGGCGTCGATCTCGCCGCGATCATAGGCGGCGCGCCTGGCCTTGTCGGAGAGAAGGTCATAGGCGGCGGTCACGGCCTTGAACCGTTCGGCCGCCCCGGGATTGTCGGCGTTGCGGTCGGGGTGGAGCTCCTTGGCGAGCTTGCGGTAGGCGCGCTTGATCGCGGCTTCGTCCGCGGTGCGCTCGACGCCAAGGGTCGCGTAGGGGTCTGCCATCTCGTGCCGTGTCTAGAGGGTCCGGGCGGGTGCGCCTACTGTTGCAGGAATGCCACAGCTATGTAGGTCGCATTGCAGACGCCCGCAAGCAGGCCTAGGGCGGCGCCATGGACGATCCCGTGATCCGTTTCGCCCGCTGGCTCGAGGAGGCCGAGGCGACCGAGAGAAACGACCCCAATGCCTGCGCGCTGGCGACGGTTGCGCGGGAGGGTGATGGCGCGCTGCGGCCCGATGTGCGGATGGTGCTGATGAAGGGGTTCGATGCCAGGGGGTTTGTGTTCTACACCAACCTCGGGAGCGCCAAGGGGCGCCAGCTTGGCGATGTGGCCGAGGCGGCGCTGTGCTTTCACTGGAAGTCGCTGCGGCGTCAGGTGCGGCTGCAGGGTCCGGTGGCGCTGGTGGAAGACGCCGAGGCCGACGGCTATTTCGCGACCCGGCCGCGGGCGAGCCAGCTTTCGGCCTGGGCTTCGGCGCAGTCGGAGCCGCTCGATTCGCGCGCGACCTTCGAGGCGCGGCTGGGCGAGATGGCGGCGCGCTTTCCGGGCGAAGTGCCACGGCCGCCCTTCTGGTCCGGCTTCCGGATGGCGCCAAGGTGGATCGAGTTCTGGGAGGACCGGGAAGGCCGCCAGCATCATCGCGAGCGCTACGCGCGCGGTGATGACGGCTGGACCAGGGGCCTGCTCTACCCCTGACCGGCTTGCCCCGGCCCTGACGCGCGAAGGGCGGGCCTCCGGAAGGAGACCCGCCCCTGCGGACGAACCGGTGCGGCTCAGGCGATCGAGGCGACCGCGCGGCGGCGACGGGCGGCGAAGCCGACCAGGCCGAAGCCGGCGATGAGCATCGCCCAGGTGGCGGGCTCGGGGACGATGTTGACGGCAGCGAAGGTGCCGGTGGCGGCATAGGGACCTTCGATGGCGTTGCCACCCGAGAAGCTGACCGCGAAGTTGTTCTGGTTCGAAGACTGGATCCAGGCTTGCGGCAGGTAGCTCGTGAGGTAGGCGATGAATGGGTCACCGGGGTTGACCGGCGCGTTCGGCGCGGCGAGCGCGAGCGCTGCCGACCAGTTGCCGGTGCCGTCATTCTCGAACTGGGCGACCGCGCCCGCGAAGGTCACGGTGAGCAGGTTGCCGCCGGGGACGACCGGGTCGGTCGTCGTGACGGTGATGGTGCCCGCCCAGCCGGCCTGACCCGAGGTGGACGAGGTCATCATGACCAGCGGGGCAGTGGTCGACGCGTTGATCGTGACCGTCACCGGGAAGAAGATCGGCGGGACGCCAAAGCGTGGGGTCGACAGGGCCAGATTGTAGCTGCCGGAGAAGGTGCTCGTCGCCGCGTTCATGTAGACGAAATTCTCGACGAACGGGTTGGACTGCTGGAACTGGCGGAAGGTGGTGACGGCGGCAGCCGGCGCGGCAAGCATGCCGGCGAACGCGGCGGCGGCAACGCCCAACTTCAGGAAACGCGACATGAAACTCTCCTCTTGCGGTTCAGGAGCCGGAACCCAGACCGGCCCCTGCGCTCGGACCAGCAAGAACCATGCCAACCCCGGTTCAAGATCTAACCCATTGAATCCATTGAGACCGAAAAATGTCATCCGCCGCAGGCTGTAAGATTGTTTTACAGCGAGCGGGCCAGTTGCAGATCTGTCATGGACCCGAGACCCGTTGGAGACGTACCAGACACGAGAAACGCCGGACTCCTCGGCGAGAGGAGCCCGGCGTTCCGGATGACACCCGATGTGATGGGCGATCAGGCGATCGAGGCGGCGACCCGGCGGCGACGCGCAGCGAAGCCGACCAGGCCGAAGCCGGCGATGAGCATCGCCCAGGTGGCGGGCTCGGGGACGACGGCAGCGAAGGTGCCGGTGGCAGCATAGGGACCGTCGATCGTCTCGCCACCCGAGAAGCTGACCGCGAAGTTGTTCTGGTTCGAACCCTCGATCCACTTCTGCGGGAGATAGTCGGTCAGGTAGGCGATGAACGATCCGCCGGGGACCACCGGGACGCTCGGCGCGGCGAGCGCGAGCGCTGCCGACCAGTTGCCGGTGCCGTCATTCTCGAACTGGGCCACGCCACCGGCGAAGGTGACGGTCAGCAGATTGCCACCGGGGACGAGCGGATCGGTGGTGGTCAGCGTGATGGTGCCCGCCCAGCCGGGCTGCGCCGAAGTGGTCGAGGTCATGACCATCAGCGGGGCAGTGGTCGAGGCGTTGATCGTGACCGTCACCGGGAAGAAGATCGGCGGGACGCCGAAGCGGGGCGTGGACAGCCCGAGCGCGTAGGTACCGGAGAAGGTGCTCGTCGCCGCGTTCGTGTAGACGAAATTCTCGACGAGCGGGTTGGACTGCTGGAACTGGCGGAAGGTGGTCACCGCAGCCGCGGGCACCGACGACACGGCAAGCGCAAGGGTGGCTCCGGCAAGGACGGTACGAGCCAGGGACTTCATGTGCATGTGATCCTCCATCTCGAACGCGGAACTGGCGTCACCAATCACCCTGCAAGAGTCGTGCCAACTTCGGGGCCACGGCAACCCCTTGAATTGGTGACATTGCCGATTTGACATCGCGCCCGACCTGTCAATTTTTTTTACAGGTCGGCAATCGAATTAACAATTGTCAGCCAATCGGCGACCCGGAGCGGCAGCGCGCTCAGAAGGCGTTCTTCGGCGCGAGGACGGCAAAGATGGTCCGGAACAGGATGTAGAGGTCGAAGCCGACCGACCAGTTTTCGATATAGTGGAGGTCGTGCTCGACCCGCTTCTTGAGCTTGTCTTCGGTGTCGGTCTCGCCGCGGAAGCCGCAGACCTGGGCCCAACCGGTCATGCCGGGCTTGACCTTGTGGCGGGCGGCGTAGGTCTGGACGACCTCGTGGAACAGCCGGCCGCCGGCGCGCGTGGAGGGCGCGTGAGGACGTGGACCGACCAGCGACATGTCGCCCTTGAGAACGTTGAGCAGCTGGGGCAGCTCGTCGATCGAGGTCCGGCGGATGAAGGCGCCGACCCGGGTCACGCGCTTGTCGCCTTTCGTCGCCTGGCGGATGCCGTCGGTCTCGCATTGGTCGTGGGTCATCGAGCGGAACTTGAGCACGTCGAACAGGCGGTTGTTGAAGCCCTCGCGCGGCTGGCGGAAGAAGATGGGGCCCGGGCTGTCGAGACGGATGGCGATCGCGGTGATGACGAGGATCGGCCAGAGTACGGCGAGGATGGCGAGGGTCAGGATGACATCCTCGGCGCGCTTGATGATGGCATCGGTGCCCGAGATCGGGCGCTCGAACAGGGTGAGGACGGGGAGATCGCCGAGGAGGACCATCGGCCGGTGGGCGAAGGCAAAACTGGCGAGATCGGGCGCGAGCCGGATGCGGACCGGGGTGAGCGCGAGCTTGGCGACGACACTGCGGATCCGCTCTTCGGCCGACCAGGGGAGGGCGACGATCACCTGGTCGATGAGGCCCTCGCGGATGGCGGCGACGAGATCGTCCGAGGTGCCAAACACCGGCAGGTCATCGACGACGACGGGAACTCGGCCATCGCGGCGGTCGTCGAAGAAGCCGAGCAGCGAGATGGTGAGGCGGTCGTTGCCGCGGATATAGCCGGCGAGGCGCTGGCCCTGCTCGCTGGCGCCGAAGATGACGGCGCGGCTGTCGAACACGCCGCGACCCTTGAGCCGACGCAGCCAGAGCGTGAGCGCGGCGCGGCTGCCGGCGAGCATGACGCCGCCGGTGACGAACCAGGTGAGCGCCCACCCGCGCGAGAAGTCGGCCGAGACCTTGAGGAGGAACCCGGTGGTGATCAGGAAGAGCGCGACCATGCCCCAGCTGGTGAAGAGGCGCTGCCAGGCCCGGCGCAGCGAGAATTGCGCGTCGAGATCGTAGGTGCCGACGATCTCGGCAATGAGGCCGAAGAGGAGCGCGCCGCCGAGGATGACGCGCAGATAGTCGGCGAGCTCTGCCGCCGGGATGACCTCGCTCCAGAGATAGAGCGCGACTGCGCCCGAGGCGAGCACGAGCAGGAACTCGAGCACCCGGATCATGAAGACCACGAAATCGATCGGAAGCCTCGCCTCCTCGATCGCAGGCACGGTGTGGCCGGCAGCGGCGGCGGTCGGGGACGTGGTGGTCACGCCCGGCATTGCCGCCTTTGCCCATCTGCAAAAATGCGAGCTTCGTTACAAACCGGAAGCAGCTGCGGTTGCGAGCCACTGCAGTTGCGGCTAGCGGACCACCGGGGTCCGGGCGACCGGGGTTGCGTGCCGGACGCCCGAGGCCGGAAGGATGCTGGGCGATGGAAACCGTTTACGATTGGGTCACGGTTGCGATCTTCGCTGGACTCATCGTTCTGTTTCTCCAGCGCTCCGTTGGCCCGGCGCGCGACAGCCTGTGGCAGTATCTGGGGGCATCTGTTGCGCTTGCCGTCTTGAACCAGGTGGGCAATGCGGCGGTTGAACAGGGCAACATGCTCTATCATGTGGCGGCCGCCGGCGGCATCGCGGCTGTCCTCGCGTTCATCTACCTGGTGCTGAAGCCCTTCACCGACTTCCGCGACTGACGGCGGGGTCTGCGCCGGTTGGCTGGCCGCTGACAGGGGCTGTGGCGTGGAGCCGGCTGGCGCCATCAGGATGTTCATGTCTGCTTGATGGCGCGCGCGGTCGGGCGGCCGACGAGTGCTTCGAGCGGCGGGCCCGACATGGAGGTGAGGAGCGCGACTGCGAACGCCTCGAGGGCGTCGAACACCTCCGGCGAGGGTTCGGCGACGGTCGACAGCCGGACGAGGACGCCGTCGGCGACATAGCCCGCCATCTCGGTCTGGAGCTTCATCAGGCGCTGCTCGTTGTTGCTGGTGGGCAGCATGTCGCCGATGCGGGTCCAGTAGAGTATCGGTTCGGTGCGCTCGTTGGCGCGCGCGGTCAGCGCCCGCATCGGGACCGTCGCGCCGCCGACCGGGACATCGACTCGCTCGAAGCGATCGATGGTGAAACCGACCGCGCGATAGCAGACTTCGGGGCGATGCAGCTGGAGCAGGTCGCTCTGGGTGCTGCCATAGGCGATGACGAGCATCACCGGAATGGCGCCCTCTGCGGTGTAGAGCCGGGTCAGCTGCTGGTTGTAGAGGGTGGCGGCGAGACTGCCCTCCCTGGCCTCGGGGAGGATGAAGGCGTTGGAGGGCGTGACCTGCCACGACCCGATCCGCTTTGGCACCACGTCTTCGAGTTCGCGGTCGCCGAGCAGTTGCAGGGACTTGCGCGGCTTGAGCGCGAACGCCCCGCCTGCCGCGCCGAGGAGCGGGATGCCGAGCAGGAGATCACGCCGCCGGAGCATCGGTCGACCTCGTGAGCAGGCGCCTGACCGGCGTGAGCAGCCCGTCGATCAGGAAGATGAGGAGGAGCGCGGACACGAAGGTGACGATGCCCGCGGTGTCGTGGAGATAGCCCTGGGCCATCTCGTCACCGAAATAGTAGGTGATGAGGACCAGGATGATGACACGGATGACATTGGCGACGATCGCGATGGGCAGCACGAGCGCAACGAGCAGCAGCGCGTAGCGCCACGAGGCGTTGTGGAAGAGATAGATGTAGAAGAGTCCGATTGCGGTGAGGCTGATGATCGAGTTGAGGCCGGCGCAGGCATCCTCGACCAGGAGCTGGTACTGGGCGATGTAGAGGGTGACCCCGACCTGGACGATCGGGTAGCCAACCGCCTGGAGAAGCGAGGTCACGATATCGGACACCAGATATTTGAGCGGCAGGGTGATCGAATCGAGCAGCCATCCGGGAAGCGGCACGGCGAAGCCGAGGTAGAGGATGGGGAACCACAGCTTGCGGAGCATGCGCCAGCCGATGAAGCTGTAGGCAATCGCGACGCCTGCGACGTAAACCGCGCCAACCTCGAGAACCAGAAAGCCATAGGCGCGGCCGAAGGCATAGAGGGCCGCTGCGGCGAGCAGAACGACGAAGGAGAGCCAGAAGCTGCCCGGGGCCGCCTCCCGGCGGATCTCGTCGGAGCGACGCCAGATGAGCCAGGCGCCGGTGGCGAGCACGATCGGCCCATGCACGCCTTCCTCGCGAGTCCATGACTGGGTGGCGACTGCGACGAGGGTGGGAATGCCGACTGCGAGCAGGCCTGCGACCAGGAGGGGGTTGCGGGCGGCGAAGCCCTTCAGCCCGCCGTCAACTCGTGACATCGCAACCTGCATGGCCTTCCTGCCCCGTTCAGCGGTCGAGA
>CALLWN010000228.1 GCA_938016505.1 uncultured Sphingomonadaceae bacterium | reverse complement strand
GCGTGTCGCTGGCTGTCACCACGCCGCAGCAGGTGGTGACGCAGGTGGGGTCGGTGGGGATGGAGTTCCTCGGCGGCTATGCCGTCGCCCGCGCCTACATCCGCACGCCCGAGACCTTCCTCGCCCTCTGCCGCTGGCTGGTCGCGATCGTGATCCTCCTCCTGCCCCTGGCGATGGTCGAGGCGGTAACGGGGCGTCCCCCGCTGATCGAAGCGATCCGGGCGCTGCCGGGGATCAACAGCGTGACGCTGGGGCCGCCCGAACAGCGCATGGGGCTCTACCGCGCCCATGTCGTCTTTCCCCATTCGATCCTGTTCGGGCTCTTCTGCTCGATCGCCTTCGCGCTTTCCTTCGTGGCGCTCAAGGGCGTCGTGCCGACCGGCCGGCGCTGGATCTCGAGCGTCCTTGTCGGCTTCGCCTGCTTCCTGTCGCTGTCGAGCGGGGCGCTGCTGGCGCTGATGCTGCAGATGGGCCTGATCGTCTGGGCCGCCCTCTTCGACCGGATCCGGGGCCACTGGTGGCTGCTGACCGGCCTCGGGGTGCTGGCCTATGTCGTGGTCGACCTCCTGTCGAACCGCACGCCGATCCAGGTGTTCATGAGCTATGCCTCGTTCTCGGCGCATAACGCCTTCATCCGGTCGATCATCTTCGACTGGGGCCTCGACAACGTCATCGGCAACGCCGAGCGGGGGATCCCGGCCAGCCCCTGGGTGGGCATCGGGATGAACGACTGGGTGCGCCCCGAATGGCTGCACGCCCCGAGCGTCGACAACTTCTGGCTGCTGACGGCGATGCGCTACGGCCTGCCGGGCCTCTTCCTGCTCGTCCTCGGCTACGTCCTCGTCATCGCCCGCGTCATGCGGCAGGATTTCGCGGCCGATCCGGTGCTGGCGCAGATCCGGCGGGCCTGGGTCTTCACCTTCCTCGGACTGACCTTCACGGTCTGCACCGTACATGTCTGGGGCAATGCCTATTCCTTCGTGTTCTTCCTGTTCGGCGCCGGCGTCTGGCTGATCGGCGCGCAGCCGAGCGCGGCCGCGACGCCAGCCGCGGCGGGACCGGAGGCGGGGCGCAACACGACCGGGCCGCGCTACAGCCGGTTCGCCCCGGTACCCCCCCGGCACCCCCCGCCACAGGCCCGACATGCATAACGCACCGACCTTCGAGCATTTCGTCATGACGCGGTTCAACATCGCCTCGCCAGGGCGGGAAGAGGCGATCCGCACGCAGCCGGGATGGCTCGACGGCCGCTTCGACCTGTTCGAACGCTTCTGCCTGCCGTCCGTCCTGGCGCAGACATCGCGTGCCTTCCGGTGGATCATCTACTTCGACCGGGACACGCCGGAACCCTACCGGCAGCGGATCGGGCAGTTGTCGCGCGACGGCGCCTTCGTGCCCTATTTCACGCCGCTGTTCCCGGCGGACGGCTGGCGCCGCTCCCTCATCGAGACCTTCGCGCCGAAGGCGGATCTTGTCCTGACCACGCGGCTCGACAACGACGACGCGCTGGCACGCGACTTCGTGGCACGCCTGCACGATGCGGTCAGGACCCGGGGGCATGCGGTCGGCTCCTACAACTTCGAATGGGGCCTCGTGCGGCAGGGCGCCGCCCTCTACCGGATCCGCCATCGCTGCAACGCCTTCTTCAGCCGGCTCGAGCGCAACCGGCCCGACCTGCGCCCCGCGCCGTCGATCCAGCACATGCGGATCGGCGAGATGGGGGCGGTCTTCCAGATCGGCGGCGAGCCTGCCTGGATGCAGGTCATCCACGACACCAACGTGTCGAACAGGATCCGCGGATCCCGGGTCAGCGATCCTGCCCTCGCCGCGCGGTTCGCCGGTGCTGCGGCCGAAGGGCTGGCACCCGTCAGCCCGGCCCGTGCCCTGGCCGAGAACGCCACGCTCGGCACGATCCGGCGCCTCCGGGACGGCCTCAGCACGGCCGTTCAGCGCATGCGCCGGGCCTGACCATGGGCCGCCCCCCGCCCCTCGGCGTCGTGATCGTCACCTACGCCTCGGCCGACGTGATCGCCGACTGCCTCGAGACGCTGGCCGGCGCCGCCATGGCCGACGGCACCCCGCTGCGCATCGCGGTGGTCGACAACGCCTCGCCCGACGACACGCTGGCGCGGGTGCGGGCCTGGGCCGAGGGCACGGCACCCTATGCCCCGCCGGGCGATCTGCCGTTCCCGCACGTCCCGGTGCCGAAACCCCTGCCCGCGGGCCTTCTCGACGTGATCGAGGCGGGCGCGAACGGCGGTTTCGCAGTCGGGGTGAACATCGGCCTGCGTCGCCTCTTCGCCGATCCCGCGATCGGGCGCGTCTGGGTTCTCAACCCCGACAGCGTGGTGCCGCCCGGCACGCCCGCGGCCTTTGCCGCCCACGACCCGGGGCCCTTCGCGCTGATGGGGGGGCGGATCGTCTATCTCGACGGCAGCGGGCGCATCCAGATGGACGGCGGCCGGATCGACTGGCGCACTGGCGTGACGCGTAACGTCAACCAGTATCGTCCCGCCGCCGTGCCGCCACCCGATCCCGCCGGGTTCGACTTCGTCAGCGGGGCGAGCATGGTGGCAAGCCGGGCGTTCTGGACCGCGGCCGGTCCGGTGCCGGAGGACTACTTCCTCTATTACGAGGAGGTCGACTGGGCGCTGCGCCGCGGGGCGCTGCCGCTCGCCTATTGCCCGGATGCGCGCGTCTTCCACCGCGGCGGCACCGCAATCGGCTCGGGTGTGCCGACCCGGCCGGCCTCGCCGCTGTCGCTCTACTTCAAGCACCGCGCCCGGCACCGGTTCCTGCGACGCTACCGCCCGGCCCGCCTGCCCGGTGCCTGGGCCTATACGCTGGCCAAGACCGCGCTGGCCCTGGCG
>CALLWN010000227.1 GCA_938016505.1 uncultured Sphingomonadaceae bacterium | reverse complement strand
GAGGTCGATGTCATCGATCCGCATCCCGGCCCTCGCCAGCGCCCGCCTGGTCGCGTTGATCGGCGCCTCCAGCATGATGTCCGGGTCCTCGCCGATCACCGTCATCTGGTGCACCCGGGCGATCGGCTGCAGCCCGAGCTTCTTCAGCCCGGCCGCGTTGGCAATGATGACCCCGCTCGCCCCGTCGCAGATCTGCGACGAGGTCGCAGCCGTCAGCCGGCCATCCTCGGCAAGCAGCTTGACCGCCCGCGTCGCCTCCAGCGTCGCATCGAACCGGATCCCCTCGTCCACCCGGTGCTCGACGGGCTTGCCCTCGGCATCCACGCCCATCACGGGCACGATCTCGGCATGGAACGCCTCGGCGCGCGCAGCCGCGGCCGCCTTCTGCTGCGAGCCAAAGCCGAACTCGTCGAGCATGTCCTTCGAGAGATCATATTTCCGCGCGATCATCTCGGCGCCCATGAACTGGCTGAACTGGACGCCCGGGTAGCGCTGCTCCATCGCCGGGCTCATGTAGCTCCCGGCCCCCGCATCGCGCGCCAGCTTGAAGGGCAGGCCCATCGGCACCCGGGTCATGCTCTCGACCCCGGCTGCAATCACCACGTCCATCACCCCCGACATGACCGTCGCGGCAGCGAAATGGAGCGCCTGCTGCGAACTGCCGCACTGCCGGTCGACGCTCGTCCCCGGCACGCTCTCCGGCAGCTTCGAGGCGAGCACGGCGTTCCTCGCCACATTGGTCGACTGCTGGCCGAACTGGCCGACACAGCCCATCACCACATCCTCGAAGATCGCCGGGTCATGGCCATCCACCAGGTCGTTCAGCACCTGCGCTGCAAGGTCGGCCGGGTGCCAGTCGCGCAGCCGCCCGCCCTTGCGCCCGCCTGCCGTCCGCCGCGCCTTCACGATATAGGCCTCGCCCATCGCCTCGCTCTCCTCTTCCTCGAAAGCCTGTCCGCAAGCGCTCCATGCGCCGCCGCCGGCCGGCCCTCAATCCCCTGCTTTTGTGAAGGCGCCGCTTTCCCCGCCGCGCCCCATGGCCTAGGCAGGCGCCATGCCCGGCCTCGCCATCGCCGCCTTCCAGATGAACCCGGCCATGGGCGATCTCGCCGGCAACGCCGCCGCCATCCGCGCCGCCCGCGCGAAGGCCGCCGGCTGCGACCTCCTCGTCACCCCCGAGCTCTCGCTCATCGGCTACCCGCCCGAGGATCTCGTCCTCAAGCCCGCCCTCGTCGAGGCCGCCGAGGCCGAGCTCGCAGCGCTCGCCGCCGCAACCGCAACCCCCGGCCCCGGTCTCCTCGTCGGCACCACCCACCGCACCCCGCAGGGCCTCCACAACGGCTACGCCCTCCTCGACGAAGGCCGGGTCATCGCCATCTCGACCAAGCATGATCTCCCCAACTATGGCGTGTTCGACGAGAAGCGCGTGTTCGAGCCCGGCCGCCTGCCCGAGCCGGTCCCGTTCCGCGGCCTCAAGCTCGGGCTGCCCATCTGCGAGGACATGTGGACCGCCCCCGTCTCCCGCCACCTCGCCCGCATGGGCGCCGACCTCCTCATCGTCCCCAACGGCAGCCCCTACGAGATCGGCAAGGAAGAACGCCGCCTCGCGCTCGCCCGCGCCCGGGTGCGCGAAACCGGCCTCGCCCTCCTCTATGTCAACCGCACCGGCGGCCAGGACGAGCTCGTCTTCGACGGCGGCAGCTTCGCCCTCAATCCCGATGGCGCGGTCATGGCCCGCATGCCCGACTGGGACGAGGCCCTCGTGCCGCTCCGCTGGTCGCGCGAGGCCGGCTTCGCCCCCGGCGAGATCCACCTCCCCGACCGCGGCGCAGAGGAAATCTACCACGCCATGCTCGTCGGCCTGCGCGACTATGTCGAGCGCAACCGCTTCCCCGGCGTCGTCCTCGGCCTCTCCGGCGGCATCGACAGCGCGCTCTCGGCGGCAATCGCGGTCGACGCGCTCGGGCCAGCCCGCGTCTGGTGCGTCATGCTCCCGTCGCGCTTCACCAGCGCGACAAGCCTCGAGGATGCTCAAGGCTGCGCAAGGCTTCTCGGCATCCGCCTCGACACCATCACAATCGAGCCTGGCATGACCGCGCTCGAGGCGATGCTCGCCCCCCATTTCGCCGGCCACCCGCCCGACCTCGCCGAGGAGAATCTCCAGTCCCGCCTGCGCATGGTGACGCTGATGGCGCTCTCCAACCGGTTCGGCCACATGCTGCTCACGACAGGCAACAAGTCCGAGCTGTCGGTCGGCTACGCCACCCTCTACGGCGACATGGCCGGCGGCTATTCGGTCCTGAAGGACGCCTACAAGACAACCGTGTTCGCGCTCGCCCGCTGGCGCAACGGCATGCGCCCCCGGCTCGGCCTGGGCCCCGAAGGCCCCGTCATGCCCGAGCGCGTCATCCTGAAGCCGCCGACGGCGGAACTGCGCGCCAACCAGCGCGACGATGACTCGCTCCCGCCCTACGATGTCCTCGATCCCATCCTCGAGGGCCTGGTCGAGGAGGAACTGTCCGCCGCCGACGTCGCGGCCCGCGGCTTCGACCCCGAAACCGTCGCCCGGATCGAGCGGCTCCTCTACGTCGCCGAGTACAAGCGCCGCCAGGCCCCGCCGGGCGTGAAGATCGGCCCCCGCAACTTCGGCCGCGACCGCCGCTACCCCGTCACCAACGCCTTCCGCACCAGCTAGCCCGCCCCGGCCAGCCCGCCTCCGGCCCCGGGGCCGCACCCGCCAGCCCCGCGCCGCCGCCCGCCCGGCGCAGTCGCTCTCCTCAGTCGCTCTCCAGCGCAACCCGCGCCACATTGGCAAGATGCGCCACCATCGCCAGCGTCGGCGGGCTCGCCCGCGCGGCTGCGACCATCCGCCGGAGCTCGTCGGCGGCCGGCCGGTGGCCAGACAGCCAGTCCTCGACATGGCGCTCGGGGTCGCCACCGGCCGGGATGATCCGCCGCATGAGATCGAAGCGCATCGTCTCGAAGCTGCGGATCACCCCGGCCAGAAGCAGCCGCTCCCAGCCATCCTGCGACCGGATCGAGGCCGCCGCCCCGCGCGCCCAGTCGATCCCGAGCGCCTCGCCGAGCCGGGTGTAGGCGGCCGCCACCCTGGTCTCGTCGAGCCCGAGGTCGGTTGCAAGTGCGGCAATCCCCACCGCCCCGGTCAGCGCATGAAGCATGGCAAGCCGCGCGAGGATCCGCGGCGGCGCACCCAGCGCCGACAGCCGCGCCTTCACTGCCTCGACCTGCGCCCGCGGCTCGGGCCGCAGCAGCCGGTCGAGCCGGCCCTCGATCCGTGTCAGCGGCGCCGCCAGCCGCCCGACGAGCGCGGTCGGCCGCTCGGACCCGGTGCGCACGGCAAGGTCGGCGACAAGAGCCCTGATCGCCAGCGCCAGCTCGCCATAGAGCGCGAGCCTCGCCGGCTCCTCGATCCGGGCAGTCGCGATCTGGTCCCAAAGCTGGTCGAGCCCGAACAGCCTGCGCGCCGCCACATAGGCCGCCACCACCCGCTTGGGCTCGACGCCGAGCTCGGCGGCAAGGCTGTGGGCGAGCGTCAGCCCGCCCCGGTCCACGACGAGGCTCGCGAGCCTCGTCGCCACGATCTCGCGCCGCAGCTGGTGACGGCGGATGTCCTCGGCAAAGTCCCGAGCCATCGGCGCCGGGAAGGCGCCGAGCAGGTCCGGCTCCACCAGCGGGTCGTCAACGACCTCCGCGCCGACCAGCGCCTCCTTCAGGTCCATCTTGGCGTAGGACAGCAGGACGGCAAGCTCGGGC
>CALLWN010000226.1 GCA_938016505.1 uncultured Sphingomonadaceae bacterium | reverse complement strand
GCGCGCGAGCCCGAGATCGGGGACTTGTGCCGCTGCCTCGTCGCCATGGGCGCGAAGATCTCCGGCATCGGCACCGAGCGGCTCGAGGTCGAGGGGGTGCCCCGCCTCCACGGCGCAACCTACGCCGTCATGCCCGACCGCATCGAGACCGGCTCCTACGCCTGCGCAGCCGCCATCACCGGGGGCAGCGTCACCCTCATCGGCGCCGAGCGCGCCAGCATGGGGGCCACCATCGCCGTCCTCGAGGAGGCCGGCGTCGCCTTCACCGATGTGCCCGGCGGCCTCCACGTCGCGCGCGCCAACGGGCTCCACGGCGTCACCGTCCAGACCGCGCCCTACCCCGGCTTCCCGACCGACATGCAGGCCCAGCTCATGGCGCTCATGTGCGTGGCAGACGGCGCCTCGCTCCTGACCGAGACCATCTTCGAGAACCGCTACATGCACGTCCCCGAACTCGCCCGCATGGGCGCCGACATCACCGTCAAGGGCCGCTCGGCCATGGTCCGCGGCGTCCCCGCCCTCACCGCCGCCCCCGTCATGGCGACCGACCTGCGCGCCTCCATGTCGCTCATCATCGCCGGGCTCGCCGCCCACGGCGAGACCGTGGTGCGCCGGGTCTACCACCTCGACCGCGGCTACGAGCGGCTCGAGGAGAAGCTCTCCGCCATCGGCGCCGACATCGAGCGCCGGTCCGACGAGGGCTGAGGACCGCCACGCATGAAGGGCCGCCTCCACCTCCGCGCCGAAGATGCCGAGGATGTTCCCGCCATCTCCGCGCTCGCCCAGGATTTCGTCGCCCGCGTCACCGACATCGGCTACGACATGCGCGCCCGGCGCCTGGTGCTGCTCGGCAACCGCTTCTGCTGGGAAACCGGCCGGCCGATGCGCACCCGAACCGCGCTCGTCCTCTCGAGCCTTCTCACCGTCAAGCGCCGCAACTGGCCCGAGCAGGCCGAAGCCGTCGTCGAGCTTCTCGCGATCGAGGCCGAGCCCGGCGACTCGGCCGTCACCCTCCACCTCCACTTCGCCGGCGGCGCCGCCATCCGCGCCCAGGCCGAGTGCGTCGACCTCCTCCTCGACGATCTCGCCGAGCCGGTGCCGACACCGCGCAAGCCGGTGCACCGCGCCGGCTAGGCCACGCTCAGCCGAAATCCGGCTGGGCCTCCGGCCGCGCCGCGATGAAGGCCGGGTGGCCGGCAACCGCGGCTTCCACTGCCAGCAGCTTCGGAAACCGCGCCAGGTCGACTCCGAACCGCCGGGCATTGGCAAGCTGCGGCACCACGACCAGGTCGGCAAGCGTGAGGGCCGCCCCCAGCGCGTGCGGCCCCGGTGCCAGCATCGCCTCCACTGCACCGAGCCCGGCCGCCACCGTGTCATGCGCCCACGCCCGTGCGGCGTCGGCGCCGGCCAGCGCCTCCACCCGCTTCAGCGCGCCCACAGTCTGCACCGGGTGGAGGTCGGCCGCGATCGCGAGCGCAAGCGCCCGCACACGGGCCCGCGCCAGCGGGTCGGCGGGCAGCAGCGCCGGCACCGGGTGCGTCTCCTCCAGCCACTCGAGAATGGCGAGGCTCTGGGTGATGACGGACCCGTCGGGAAGCTCGAGCGCCGGCACCAGCCCCTGCGGGTTCATCGCCATGTAGCCGGGCGCGCGCTGGGCCCCGACCCGCAGGTCGTGGGCAACCGTCTCGAACGCCACGCCCTTGAGATGAAGCCCGATCCGGACCCGCCAGGTCGCCGTCGAGCGGAAATATCCATGGAGCCGCATCGCCGCCGCCTAGCTCGCGCCAGCGGCCAGCGCCAGCGTCTGCCTCTGGACCCGCGTCTGCGCCGGCGCCCGCGCCTGCGTCTGCGTCTGGGTCTGGGTCTGCGCCCGGGCCGGGCCGGGCCGGTCAGTTCCGGATCGTCGGCCGCAGGATGTAGCGCCCGTTCTCGAACGCGCCGAACAGCTGTGGCACCGCCGGGTGGTGCACCGGCTCGGGTGCATCCTCGCGCACCAGGTTCTGCTGGCTCACATAGGCGATGTAGGCGCTCTCGTCATTCTCGGCGAGCAGGTGGTAGAAGGGCTGGTCGCGCCGCGGCCTGATCTCCTCGGGGATCGCCTGCCACCATTCCTCGGTGTTGGCGAATTCGGGGTCGATGTCGAAGATGACCCCGCGGAAGGGAAACAGCCGGTGGCGCACCACGTCGCCGATCCCGAAGCGCGCCTCGTAGACGCGCGCGGTCGCGTCGGGCTGCGGTTCGGCCCCTCGCTCTGGCGTCAGGTCAACTGGGTCGTGGTCGGTCATCCTTGTCCTCGTTGCCGGCGCGGGGCGCCGGTCCATGGCAGATATATGTCAGCCTTCACGCCCGAAAAGGGGTCGCCTTGCGCCCACCGCCGCACCCGGCTAGGTGCGCGCTTCGCTTCGACAGTCCCCTTGCCCGCGGAGAGGTGGCAGAGTGGTCGAATGCGGCGGTCTCGAAAACCGTTATGGGTGCAAGCCCATCGAGGGTTCGAATCCCTCCCTCTCCGCCACCATGCCGTCCCAATCCGTGCCATCCCGTCAGATTTCTGGCGCTTTCGCAACGGGTTGTCTGCGATGCGGGCGCGAGATGACCCTTGCCGTCCCGGGCAATCGCGATCGCGCCTATTTTCGCGGTCGGATTGTGGGACGGACTGGATGGGCAAGACCCCTGGCACCAGGCACATGCACAGCCGGCTCTCGGCCCGCTTCTGCGCGACCATCACCACCCCCGGGCGCTACCCCGACGGGCTCGGCCTCCACCTCCATGTCCGCCCATCGGGCTCGAAGTCCTGGGTGCTGCGGATCCAGAACCACGGCCGCAGGCGGGACCTCGGGCTGGGCGGCTACCCAAAGGTCGGGCTTGCCGCCGCCCGCGCACTCGCGCTTGCCACCCACGACCGCATCGCCCGCGGCATCGACCCGGTCGCCGAACGCCGCCGCGCGGCCGGCATCCCGAGCTTCGCCGAGGCAGCGCGGCGGCGCTTCGCCGAGCTCGCCCCCACATTCCGCAATCCCAAGCACCGGGCGCAGTGGCTTGCCTCGCTCAAGACCCATGCCTTCCCCCATGTCGGGGACCTGCCCGTCGACCAGGTGGGTGCCGCCGACGTGCGCAGGCTGCTCCTGCCCATCTGGTGCGCGAAGCCCGAGACCGCGCGGCGGGTGCGCCAGCGCGTCGCCGACGTGCTGGGCTTCGCCGAGGCCGAGGGCTGGCGCCATGGCGTGCCCGATCTCTCCGCGAAGATGCTGAAGCTCCCCGCCCAGCCCGAGGCCGACCGCCACCATGCCGCCATGCCCTTTGCCGATGTGCCCGCCTTCATGGCCCGGCTTGCCAGCCGCGAGGGCGTGGCAGCGCTTGCCCTGCGCTTCCTGGTGCTCACCGCCGCCCGCTCGGGCGAGGTGCGCGGCATGCGCTGGGACGAGGTCGACATGGAGGCCGCGCTCTGGACCGTGCCTGCCGCGCGCATGAAGGCCGGCCGGCCGCACCTCGTGCCGCTCGCTCCGCAAGCCCTTGCCCTTCTTGCCGCCGCCCGGGCGTTGCCGCGCGTGGCGGGTGCGGAGGCGCTCGTCTTCCCCTCCCCCGGCCGGGCCGCACCGCTCTCCGACATGGCGCTCACGAAGATCCTGCGCGACATGGGAGAGACGGCGACCGTCCACGGCTTCCGCTCCGCCTTTCGCGACTGGGTGGCCGAGCGCACCGACTTCCCGCCCGAGGTCGCCGAGATGGCGCTCGCCCACGCCATCCCCAACCGCGTCGAGGCCGCCTACCGCCGCGGCAACCTCCTCGACAAGCGCACCACACTCATGGCCAGATGGGCAAAGTTCGCAGGAGGAGAGGTGTGGAACCGTGATTCGTCATTCGATTGACGCCAACCTCCTTGATTGAAAGAGGCCGTGTCGGATATTTTCGCACATTCCTTCCCTGGGAAAGACGATCGGAGCGCATGGGAGCCGCTTTCGCATCATCTTCACGCAGTCGGGGCGCGAGCAAGATCATTTTTGGAAATTTTCGCGCTTGGTGCGCACGGAGAAATAGTTTGGCGGCTCTACTATATTGGCAAATTGTCTCGCGAATATCAGTCGTATATTCGTGCTAATTCGGGACCCCGAGGGCCCGATCACAGCACAGCTAGTGCAAGATTTGCAAACCAGAGGTTTCCAAAAGAATTTGGGCGTATACTATCCTACGTAATTGACGGACATCGTGCTTGGCTTTCAAATGGATCTGGCCTTAGAGCCTGATCCGAAATTGAGTTGAGTGGTATCAGCGGGTTGGCGTGACGCCGCGCCTCATCGTTGACTCTGGAGGTTTTGCGACAAACTTTCCGAGGATCGACGATGTGGACCGATACCACTCGCGGGCATCATGCCCGCGCGGGCCTGGCTTTGCCAAGCGATTTGACCGATGCTGAATGGGCGCTTCTGGCGCCGTTCTTGCCGGC
>CALLWN010000225.1 GCA_938016505.1 uncultured Sphingomonadaceae bacterium | reverse complement strand
CGAGCAGTTCCGCGCGGCGAGCGAATGGGACGCGCGCTGGGGGCATGACTTTTCCGCCTATCTGCCGCTGCTCGAGCTGGCGCGCGACCGGCGGGTGCCGCTGGTCGCGCTCAACATCGACCGTGGCTTCGTGCGCGCCGTCGGCCGGCAGGGCTTTGCCGCCGCAGCGCGCACGGGCGCGCCGGTGGGCCGGCCCGCGCCACCTGCGCCGGCCTATGTTGCAAGCCTGCGCGCCGTGTTCGAAAGCCACATGAAGGCGCCCAACCCGGCAGCGCTTGCCCGCTTCGTCGAGGCCCAGACCGTGTGGGACCGCGCCTTCGCCGAGGGGCTGGTGGCGGCGCGGCGGCAGCATCCGCACGTCGTTGCGGTCGGCGTGATGGGGCTCGGCCATGTCGAGAATGGCTGGGGTGCCGAGCACCAGCTGCGCGCGATCGGCGAAACCGCCGTCATGTCGGCGATCCCGGTGCCTGCCGAGCCGCCCTGCCCGGTGACGCCGGGGGCAGCTGATGCGCTGTTCGGCGCCGGCTGAGCGGCTGTGCGGGCCGGGGCGTCAGCGCCCGGCGACGGAGAGGCGGAGCGCCTGGATCTGCGGCGTTTGCGTGGGTGCGAGCAGGATCTGCCCGTCGAGCCGGCCGTAGGCGCAGCGCCACTGGAACCGGCCCGAGAGCGCGCCGGTGGCCGTGACGGGCGCTGCCGTGTCGCAGGCCCCGAGTTCGCCCTTCAGCCGGAGAAGCTCCGTCCGCCAGGCCTCTGCCGGGCGGTCGAGCAGCATGTTGACCGCGAGCGCGTCGGGTGCTGCGTCGATCCGCCCGGACTCCCAGATTCGCGCAGCGTTTGCGTAGCCGGCTGCAAGCGCAGGCGAGACCGGCACGGCGCGCGGGGCAGCGAAGCCGGCATGGCGCAGCGCGAGCGCAGCGTCCCACGCCGGCGCGCTTGGACCGGCATAGGTGCGGTTGGCGAAGGCGAAGATTCCGACCCCGGCCTCGGGCATGAGGAGCATGTGCGAGCCGTAGCCGGGATAGCCGCCGCCATGGTAGAGCACCCGGCCGAGGTCGCAATCCTCGGCGACCAGGAGACCCGCGCCATAGCCGACACTCATGCGGCAGGCGCTGGTGCCCGGCCGGGCGCGGGCCTGCGGCGGGCCGCCGGTGGTCGCCATCACCCTGACAGTCGCCCGTGCGGCAGGCCCCGCGCCGGGCTCGCCCGCAGGCCAGGCCGAGAGCAGGAAGGCCATCCACCTCGCATAGTCGCTCGCCGTTGTGACGACACCGCCCATCGCACCGAAGGCGCCATCGGCCATTTCCGGCTCGGCCAGCCAGCGCCCGCCCTCGAACCGGTAGCCTTTCGCAAGCCGCGCGCGCGGCACGGCGGTCACATCGTGGGTGGTGGCCGCCATGCCGAGCGGGCCGAACAGGGTGGCGGCGATCTGCTGCTGATAGGGCCTGCCGGAGAGGTTGGTGACGATGCGGCCGAGCATGGCATAGCCGAGGTTCGAATATTCGAACGCCGTGCCAGTCGCGCGGGTGAAGGGCACGCCGGCGGCGAGAAAGCGGGAGAAATCGGCCTCGGCCATGGGTTGCTGGCGGTCTCCCCAGGGGTCGTCGGTGACGAAACCGGCGGTGTGATGGAGGAGGTCTCCAACCGTGAGCGCCGGGCTGTCGGGCGTGGCGCGGGCCCAGCCGGCGGTTTCCGGAATGTGGCTCGCCACCGGGTCGTCGAGCCGGAGCCTGCCGGAGTCGCGGAGGATCAGGATGGAAAGGCCAGTGAAGGCCTTGGACATGGAGGCGATGCGGAAGGCGGTGTCTGGCGTGACGGGTGCGCGGGTTTCGAGATCGGCGACGCCCGCCGCCTCGACATGGGCGAGACCCCCGGGGGTCACGATCCCCCAGACGAGCCCCGGCACGCGGTTGTCGAGCATCCAGTCGGCGAAGCCCCGGCGGATCTCGGGGAGCGCGGCCTCGAGCCGGGGGTCGGCGGCGGCCGGCGTGGCGACGAGGAGGGCAAGGAGCGCGAGAAGGGGGCGGAGCATGCGCTGCTTCTGCCCGCTGGGGCGCGCCCTCTCAACCCCGGCCGGTCTTGGGCCTTCCCGTCAGTCGCCGGTGCGGTCGCGGCCGTGATAATAGCCTTCGGCCTCCTCGTCGGAGAGGTTCACGCCGAGTGCCGCCGCGCCTTCCTCGAGATAGTCGCCAAGGAGCGGCATCTCCATCAAGTAGCGCGCGGTCGAGCCCTGGCGGCGCTCGCGGGCCATGGCGAGCACATCGTCCCATTCGTCGGGCTCGAAATCGCCGCGGCCGATCCAGGCGAGCGCCACGAGCGCCGCGCGCTCGTCGTCGGACAGCGAGTCGATGAGATCGTGCAGCTCCTCGGCGGTCGGGTCGTCCATCTGGCCTTCCAGCACCGAGACGAACCGGTCGTCGGCGCTGTTCGAGCTTTCGTCCGGGTCCGAGACCCCGGCCTGCGCGCCGAAGGCCCTTGCCTTCAGGATGATCCATGCGAGCGTGTCGGTCGGAATGCCGATCCCTTCCTCGGGCGCTTCGTCGCGATCCATCTTCACCCCTCCTTGCAGCAGACCATAGCGCGATTCGGGCTCTGAAACATGCCCCCAGGTCAGGCCCGGCCGAGCCGCCGCGCGGCGAGAATGGCGCGGGCGGCGTTGCGCCCCGGAAGCCCGGTCACGCCGCCGCCGGGGTGGGCGCCGGCCCCGCACAGGAAGAGCCCCCTGATGGGCGTGCGGTAGCTTCCCATCCCGATGAGCGGCCGTGCTGTCCACAGCTGGTCGAGCCGCATCGCGCCGTGGAAGATGTCGCCGTCGACGAGGCCGAAGCGGTCCTCGAGATCGGCCGGAGACAGGGCGAGCTGGCCAAGGATCAGGCGGCGGAAGCCGGGGGCGAAGCGCTCGACCACGTCGAGCACGCGCGCTGCC
>CALLWN010000224.1 GCA_938016505.1 uncultured Sphingomonadaceae bacterium | reverse complement strand
GCGCCCGACAATGCCGCCCTCATGAAAGACTCCCGCGAAGATCTGCCCGAGGCTGCCGAGCGGATCACCGCTCCCGCTGCCGCCGCCGAGCCAGTTGGCGAGCGGCGCCAGGATCGCCTGGCGCACGGCGATGCGGGTGATGTCCGCCAGGATGCTGTCGGCGAAGGACGCGAACTCGAACTTGCCGGTGGTCACGAAGGAGACGAGCGCGTCCTCCATCGTCTTGAAGGCGAGCGTCGTCGCCTGCTCGGCGGCCTTGGCGGAATCGGCTGCCGCGTCGGCATAGTCCCGGAGCGCCCGGGTGACGCCGTCGTGCCACTCCCGGCTTTGGCGGAGCAGCCGGTCCTGCGCCGCCGCGAGGTCCTCGTTCGCCTTGACGAGCGCGCGGCTGAACGTGTCCTGATCGATCGCGCCGGCGTTGAGCAGCGTGCTCAGGCGCTCGACGGCCGCGCCATACTCCTCGGTCGGCGTGCGCAGCTGCTCGACGAGGCGCCGCCCCTCGTCGCGCAGCCGCTCCTCCTCGCGCATCGTCTTGGCCAGCTCTTCGCGCGCCTGCTTCTCGTCGTAGAGGGCGCCGGCCAGCCGCTCGACTTCGGCGCGCTGCGCTGCCGTGGCGCCCTCCGAGAGGCGCGAGAGCGCTTGGTCGATGAAGGCCTGGCGCTCGTCCGCGAGGCCCGCGAGCTGCCGGCCGAGCTCCTCGATCACCCGCGCGTTGGCGGCGGCGACGCGGGCCGCGGCCTCCTGCGCCGGGCGCTCGATCGCCTCGATCCGGCGCCGCGCCAGCTCCTCGGCCCGAGCGATAGCCGCATCGACCTCCGCCGCGTTGCTGCCGTCCGGTGCCCGGAGCGCGTCGAGCCGCCGGCGCGTCTCGTCGAGCTCCCGGTTGACCCGCGCGATGCGCTCGGCCGGATCGGTCGCGATCTGGTCGAGTGCGCGGTCGATCTCGCTACGCTGCGTGCTCGGAAGCTCGGCCAGGCGCTCCGCTTCGGCGGCGCGGCGGCCTGCTTCCGCGCGGCGCTGCTCCTCGGCGAAGGCCTCGGCCTCGCTGCGCGCCTCAGCGATCAGGTCGTCGACCTGGCGCCTCAGATCCTCGACCAGGCGCTGGGTCACGGCGACGGCGCGCCGGTTGCCGCTCTCCCTGAGCCTCACGAGCCGGTCCTCGGCCTCGATCAGCCGCCTGTTGGTCTCGACGATGCGGACCGAGATCGGGTCTTCCTCGAACAGCGAGGCGATCCCTTCCACCGCCCGCGCCAGGGTGTTGAGCGCGCCTTCGGCGAGACCCGAGATCGCCGGCGTGCGGCCGATGGCCTTGAGGAGATTGCCCCAGGCGTCGGACAGCCGCTTGGCAGCGCCGGTGAGGCCGCCCGCCTCGGCGACGCTGGCGCCGCCGACCTGCTGTTCGAGGGCGTCGAGGATGACCTTCTGCGCTTCCGCCGTCTGGCCGGTCTCGACCAGCGATTCGATGAGCTCGCGCTGCGAGGCGGTGAAGGAGACGCCGACGCGGCGGAGCGCCGAGATGCCCTGTATGGGCTCTTCGAGCGCCTTGCCGAGCTGCGTGGCGCTGGAGCGCAGGTCCTGCCCGAAAACCGTGGACAGGTCCTGCGCCAGCCGGATCGCCCGCGTGAAGGTCTCGCCCGAAACCGAGCGGAAGGTCGCGAGCACCGAAGCCGCGTCTTGGACGGACTCGGCCGAGGCGAGCGTCGAGCGCTCCATCTCCTCGGCGAAGCCGGCGATCTCGCGCGCCGTCAGACCCGAGGCGTGGCCCGTCGCGCGCAGCACCGCCTCGAGCCGTCGGTAGGAGCGGTCGGCCTCGGCCGCCTCCTGCACCCCGCGCGTGAGGATGAGCCCGAGGCCCGCGATCGCCGCGCCGGCCGCAAGGCCGGCCGGGCCGAGCCGCGAGAGCGCCCCGCCCAGCGGCCCGAGGCGGCTGGTCAGTCCTTCGAGCGAGCCGCGGACCTGCCCGGCGGCGCCGTCGATCGCCTGCAGCGCGCGCGAGGCAGGGCGCGACGCGTCCTCGATGCGCTTGAGCGAGCGCTGGCCGCTCTCGCCCACATCGCGCAGCTCCGCCTTCACCTTGCCGCCGTCGATGACGGCGAGGCGCACAGCGAGATTGCGGGTGGTCATGGAAGATCGTCCGAGCGGATCCGTTCGTTCAGGGCTTTGACCAGCCCGGCCTCGCCCGCCGGCAGAAGCTCGGCCAGCGCATGGACGTCATAGCCGAGCGCTTCGCCGAGTCGCAGCGCGGCCGCGAAATCGATGCCGACCACGGCGCCGGGCGCGATCCGCAGCTGGCCGCTTGATCGGGTGAGCACATCCCACGCCTGCCAGCCACCATCGGTCAGCGGCTCATTGTCGATGTAAGGGCAGAGCACGCCGTCGACGCCGGACTCGCCCCGCGCACAGGGACGGCCGTCACGCCGGCACCCGTCGCAATAGGCCGGCCCGCCGCCGAAGTGCCACTTGGCGCGGGCCGTCAGGCGTTTTTTTCGGCGTCCAGCAGCAGCGCCGGACCGAGATATTGCCGCTCGAAGGACTCTGCGATCGGCCAGAGGTCCATCAGCGCCTCGACGCCTTCGGGCGTGACCTTGGCCGGTTTGCCGTCCGCATCGCCCACGCCCTCCCAGTCGTCGACTGACAGCCTGGCGAGCGTCTTGACCAGCGCGGCGGTTCGTTCGCCGACGGCGTTTTCGTCTTGCGCGGCATCGGCATCGGCGCCGCGCGCGACCGCTGCTCGTGCGGCCATGACGAGCGCCGTGGTGCATGGCCGGACATGGACGCGCACGCCATGGCCGAG
>CALLWN010000223.1 GCA_938016505.1 uncultured Sphingomonadaceae bacterium | reverse complement strand
TGGACGAGGCCTGGAAGCTCGGCGTGGATCTCGAGGCCGGCCTCGGTCTCGGCGACGTCGACCTTGGGCGAGAGAAAGCCCGGGGCGACGGTCATGCCGCGGCCGACATCCTCGAACATGCGCTCCATCTCGCGGCGCATGAGGGCGAAGGGGTCGCGGTCTGTGCCGGTTCCGAGGGCGAAGGGCATGAGCGATTTCAGGTCCATGGCGGGGTCCTCCTCATCCGGTGATGCGGGAGGCGCGAGTCGCGTGCCGCCCGCTGCCAGCCTGATGGCCGAAGCGGGCGGCGACTGCCTTGACTGGCGTCAAGGCCGCAGGGACGCGGGGCCTAGAAGCGGACCCGGCCGGTGATGCCGAAGGTGCGCGGCTCGCCCGGGAAGTTCAGGAAGAACTGGTTGGCGGTTGCGATCCGGCCATCGGCAACGGCGCGGAAGGTGCCCGAGCCGTGCAGCGGCATGTCGGCTGCGATCTGCTGATAGTAGGTGTCGAACAGGTTCTGGGCCCAGAGCTCGAGCGACCAGCGGCGGTCGTTGCCCTGGATGCCGATGCGGCCATTCACGACGATGAAGCTGTCCTGCACCTTCTCGAGATCGAGGTCGGAGCCGGTGTTGGTGTCGCTCTGCATCCGGAAGTCGACGTAGAAGAGGCCGCGCAGGCCGCTGGTGCCGACCGGCGGGTTCCAGGTGAGCGAACCGGTGACGACGAGCGGCGGTGCATTGGAGATCTGCCGGCCCGGCAGCTGGAACAGGACCGGGGAGAGCGGCCGCCCGCCGGTGCCGACGAGGTCGCGGACATAGCGTGTGTCGGTGTAGGTGAGGCCGGCGGTCAGGCTGAGATCTTCGACCGGGCTTGCAAAGGCCTCGACTTCGACGCCCTTGGCGATGACGCCGGGCTTCAGCCGATCGGGCGCGCAGGCGCCGGTGGCGGGCGACGGGTCGGTATCGGCGCCGCCGAGGCTGTCGCGGCAGCCGGCGGTGTTGGTGACCTCGAAGTTCACGCCATTGAAGGTGTTGAGCTGGAAGTTGGAGAAGGCCGAGCGGAACAGGGCGAGGTTGGCGCTGAAGCCGGGCCGGCTGAACTTGGCGCCGAGCTCGATCGATTCGACCGTCTCGGAGGCGAACTGCAGGTCGATCGCCTCGGGCCGGGCATTTCCGACCGTGTTGGCCGGGCGGGCCAGCTGGGCGGCGCAGGCAGCCTGTTGCGCGGGCGTGCCGGCAGCCGGGTTGCAGACGATGTCGAGCGCGGAGGTGTCGAGGTTGAAGCCGCCGGCCTTGTAGCCGCGGGCCCAGGAGCCGTAGAGCAGGAGATCGCGGACCGGCTTCCAGGAGAGGACGACGGTGCCGGTGAACTCATCCTCGCTGCGGACCCGGTTGGGGTCGTTGGCAGCGATGCCGGGGCCGGCGGTGCCGTTGATGGCGCAGGGGATGGCGGCCGCGCCGGAGGCCACGTTGCGCAGCGCGGCGCAGAGCGTGTTCGTCATGTTGAAGACGCCGTCGATCTCCTTGCGCTCGTTGGTGTAGCGGCCGCCAAGCGTGAGCGAGAGCCGGTCGGGCACGATGTCGATGACATTGTGGGTGAAGAAGGCGTAGTTCCGGCTCTTGTGGTCGAAGAAGGTGCCGTCACCGATCCCGGTTTCGGGCAGGCGGGCGGTGCCGAAGGCGGCGGCAAGGCCGGCGTAGCCCGGCCAGACCGCGGGCGGGAGCGTGGTGCAGCGCGGCAGGGCGGGGTTGAGCGAGGTCGGCGCGATGCCGGCGATGACGAGGCAGTCGCCGAACCGCTCGATGTCGGCGCCGAAGCGGATATCGTCTTCGGTGCGGAGCTTTTCGTTCGAGAAGTAGCCGCCGACGAGCCAGTCGAGGCGATCGTTGAAGGCTCCGCCCTGGAGGCGGACTTCCTGGGTGAAGGTGCGGAACCGGCGCTCGAGCGAATCGCGGTACCAGATGTCGAGGTTCTCGAAATCCGGATCCTGGCCCTGGGTGTTCCTGAAGTCGCGGTAGGCGGTGATCGAGGTGAGCTTGCCGAGGCCGAGATCCCAGTTGACCTCGCCGGAGAGGCCCCAGTCCTTGGTGATGGCGGCATAGTCGCGCGCGGGCGAGATGGCGACCTGATATTCGGCGCCATAGGGGATCCGCGCGCCGAGCGCACCGACGATTCCGACGAGGGGGTTGGGCGTGGTGATGACATTGCCGGCGGCATCGCGGGCGAGGCCGCGCGGGGTTTGCACCGTGGCCGCGCAGCACTGTTCGTCGGCCTTCATGTAGTCGCCGATCAGGCGGACCGAGAGGGTGTCGGTCGGCTCCCAGCGGACCTGGCCGCGCAGCATCCAGCGGTCGCGATCGTTGAAGCTGCGGTCGGTGAGCGTGTCCTTGATGAAGCCGTCGCGCTTGTGGAACAGGCCCTCGAGGCGGACCGCGAGCTGGTCAGGCACGAGCTGGGCGTTGGCCATGCCCTCGAGGCGGATGTTGTCATAGTTGCCGTAGGTGACTGCACCGCCGAACTCGGTGTCGAACTGCGGCTGCTTGGTGGTGACCGAGATGAGGCCCGCCGACGCGTTGCGGCCGAACAGCGTGCCCTGCGGCCCGCGCAGGACCTCGACCCGCTCGATCTCGCCGAGGTCACCGAGGCCGGTGCCGGTGCGCGAGCGGTAGACGCCATCGATGAAGAGGGCGACCGAGCTTTCGATGCCGGGGTTTTCGCCGACGGTGCCGACACCCCTGATGCGAGCGGTGAAATTGACCTGGGCCGTGGCACCCGAGACGAGAAGCGAGGGCGCAAGCTGGTTGAGCGAGCGCAGATCGGACGCGCCCGAGTTGACGAGCTGGGCCTCGCCGATGGCGGAGACTGCGATGGGCACGTCGGAAAGCGCCTGGGCGCGGCGGGTGGCGGTGACGATGATCTCGCCACCGGTTTCGGGGGCGACCGTTGCGGTTGCGGGCCGTTCCTGGGCGGCGGCAACGGCAGGAAGCGCGAGCGCGGCGAGCGCGCAGCTGGTGCGAAGAAGGGTGCGCATGAAAGGGTCTCCCAAGGAACCTCCCCGTTTGCGGGGATGAATTGGTCATTCTTGGGCCCATGTGCCGGCCCGGCACAAGAGGGAGGTTCGGGGGATGCTCGTGGCGGCGGCCGACTGTGGCGCGGCTGCAACGCGGGCGGTCGGGCCCTGGCGGTCGACACAGGAAAACCCGCCGGCGCGGAGGCCGGCGGGCGACTGGTTGCGGGGGCAGGATTTGAACCTGCGGCCTTCAGGTTATGAGCCTGACGAGCTACCGGGCTGCTCCACCCCGCGGCAAGCTGGACCCGCCGGTTGGGCGGGCGGACATGTGAATGGGTTTTTCGTGGGACACGCGCGACAGCACGGGCGACGAAGCCCGGCGGCGACCTACTCTTCCGACGCTTGAGCGGCAGTACCATCGGCGCTGCCTGGTTTCACGGCCGAGTTCGAGATGGGATCGGGTGGGTCACAGGCGCTATGGCCACCGAGCTGCGTTGCCCGTGCTGGCGTGTGTGTTCGGGGTTTGATCGATGCCTCGGGCCGCCGGGCCCGTGCTGGGAAGGATCCGAGCAGTGCTCGGGTTGATGATGGGACTCATCAAGTGCGAACAGAGCTATTAGGACCGGTTAGCTTCACGCGTTACCGCGCTTCCACATCCGGC
>CALLWN010000222.1 GCA_938016505.1 uncultured Sphingomonadaceae bacterium | reverse complement strand
ATCGGCGCGCCGCACATGTGGCTGACGCGATGCCGCGACAACATCGGAAAGATCAGCGCCGGGTCGACCCGGCGTTCGATGTCGAGGCCTTCGTCGCCGAGGTGGCCGCCAATGCCGCGCGCATCCGCGCGCTCGAGGACCGGCGCGACGCGCTCGCCGCCCGGATCGCCGATGTCGAGCACTGGGGCGATTTCGCCCTGCCCGAAAGCCCGGACGCGCTCGGGGGCAACCGGCTGTGGTTCTACATCGTGCCGGTCAGCCGGATGAAGGACATGCCGGCGTCGCTGCCGTGGCGCGAGATCAGCCGGACCTCGGCCCGCAGCTATGTCGTGGTCCTGTCCCCCGAGGAACCGGATCCTGCGCTCATGCCGGCGCCCCGGGTCCATGTCGGCGCGCGGCGGCTCTCCGACCTCAGGGCCGACCTCGATGCGATCGAGGCCGATCTCGACGAGGCGCGGCTGCGCCGCCAGGCCTTCACCTCCCGGCTGTCGCTCCTTGCCGGCACGCTCGCCGAGGCCGAGGACGCCGACGCCCGCGCCGAGGCGGCCCGCCGCTGCCTCGCCGATGGCCACATGTTCCTGCTTGCTGGCTGGACCGCCGCGCACGACGTGCCAGCGCTCGAACGTCTCGCCGAAGAGGTCGGCGTGGCGCTCCTCGTGTTTCCGCCCGCACCTGGCGACCTCCCGCCGACCCTCCTCGAGCCGCCGCCCCCGTTCGCCGCCGGGGCCGATCTCGTCCGCTTCTACCAGTCGCCGCCGGCAACCGCCTGGGACCCTTCGGTCCCGGTGTTCGTGAGCTTCGCCATCTTCTTCGCCATCATCCTCTCGGACGCCGGCTATGCCCTGGTGCTGGCAGCGCTCCTGCTCGCCTTCTGGCGCAGGCTCGGCCGTGGCGCCGCGCGCCGGCTGCGGCCGCTGGCGGTCGCCATCGTGCTTGCCTCGATCCTCTGGGGTGTCGCCTGCGGCTCCTGGTTCGGCGCGCCGCCGCCGGCGCCTGCGCTGGCGCGCCTTGCCACGATCGACCTCGCCGACTTCCCGGCCATGCTGGCGCTCAGCGTCGGCATCGGCATCGGCCATGTCGCGCTCGCAATCCTCGGCCGGCTCTGGTCGGAGCGAAGCCAGCCGACCGCGCCTGCCCATGGCGGGTGGCTCCTCCTGCTCGCCGGCGGCACGCTGCTGTGGCGCGGCGCGCCCGTCTCGCTCGGGGCCGCGCTGCTGGCGGCAGGCGCGCTTCTCATCCTCCTGTTCGCCGACCCGCGCCCGGTCCGCGGGGCCGGCGACGCCCTCCGCCGGCTGGGGCGCGGCGTTGCCGCGCTCGCCGGCGTGTCGAAGCTCTTCTCCGACATCCTCTCCTACCTCCGGCTGTTCGCCCTCGGCCTTGCCAGCGCCTCGCTCGCGCTCGCCTTCAACAGCCTTGCCGCCGACGTCCGCGCCAGCGCGCCGGGCTTCGGCCTCGTCGCCGCCATCCTGATCCTCGCCCTCGGCCACGCGCTCAACCTCGCCCTCGCCATCGTCGGCGGGACGGTCCACGGGCTCAGGCTCAACTACATCGAGTTCGGAAACTGGGCGACTGCGGGGGAGGGACGACCGTTCCGCCCGTTCGCCCGGCGCAAGGTGGAGCCGGCATGACGGAAGTCCTTCTCATCCTCGGCTGGGTCGGGGTGTTCGGCGCCATGGCGCTCGCCGCCATCGGTTCGATCATCGGCTGCGCAACCGCCGGCCAGGCCGCGATCGGTGCCATGATGGAAAGCGATGGCGGCTACGGCCGCTTCGTCGGCGTCTCGGCGCTTCCCTCCTCCCAGTCGATCTACGGCATCGTCGCCATGCTCACCCTGGCGCGCCCCGTCACCGAGGCGAACGCACCAGCGCTGTTCGCCATCGGCAGCCTGACCGGGCTTGCCCTCATGTGGTCGGCCCTGCGCCAGGGCGAGGCCTGCGCCAGCGTCATCGCGGCCGTGCGCGAAAAGCCCGACGTGCTCGGCCTTGCCCTGGCACCCGCCGCCATCATCGAGGGCTTCGCCGTGTTCGTCTTCGTCTTCGCCCTCTATCTCGCCGGGCAGATCTGAGGCCATGGACAGCGCGAGCGACGAGGCCCTCGCCGACCGCCAGCGCGCGGCGCGCCCGGCCCGCACGGCCTCCGGCCCGCCGCCGCCGCAGGCGCCCGAGATCGCCCGCGGGGTCGAAAGCCTGATCGCCGAGCTGCGCGCGCGCGGGGTCGAGGCCGGCGAGCGCGAAGCCGCCCGGCTCGTCGCCGACGCCCGCGCCGAGGCCGAGGCGATCCTCGCCGCCGCCCGGGCCGAGGCTGCCAGCATCGTCGCCGCAGCGCAGGAGGCGCGCAGCCGCGAGGAGGCAGCCGCCCGCGCGGCGCTCTCGACTGCGGTCAGGGATGCCATCATCGCGCTGCGCGCCGACCTTCTCGAGAAATTCTCCGACAATGTGCGCCGCATGGTCTCGCGCGCGCTCGCCGAACCCGAGCTTCTTGCGCGGATGATCCTCGCAGTGACCGAGCGCGCCGCCGCAACGGCTGCCGTCGGGCCCGGAACCCCGGCGGACATCCTGCTGCCCGAGCGGCTGCAGACCCTCGACGAGCTCCGCGCCGACCTCGAGGCGCTGCGGCAGAGCCCGCTCACCCGCTTCGTCCTTGCCGGTGTCGAGCAGAGCCTCGAGGGTGGCGTGACGCTCAGGGCCGCCCCCGGCCTCACTGCCGGCCTCCGGGTCCGCCTCGCCGACGGCACGGTCGAGATCGACCTCTCGGATGCCGCGATCGCCGACGTGCTCCTCGCCCACCTGCGGCCGCGCTTTCGCGCCCTGTTCGAGGGCATCATCGCGTGACGGCGGCATGATCGCGCGCCTGCTCGCCGTGCCCGAGGCGCGCCATGTCCGCCTCGTCGCCAGCCTGCCCCGGCTGCCCCGCCCGTTCGACCCCCGCCTCGCGCCGGCCAGCGCGATCCGCATGGCCCGCCGGCTCGAAGCCCTCACCCCTCACGAGCGCGCGAGGCTTGCCGTCATCGAGGACGGCTTTGTCCGGGCGCGCCTCGCCGGTCTCGACGACGACGCCGTCGTGGCCCGTGCCCGGGCTGCCGTCAGCGCCGCGCCCGGGCCCGTTTCGGCGGCGCTTGGCGCCATCTGGCAGGTGCGGGGCGCAGAGGCGCTGGCGCTGGCCCGCGCCGGCGGCGCCACCGGCCCGGTCGGCCCGGTGATGGCGCTTCCCGGCATCGGCCCGGTGGCGGCGCGCATCCGCCGCAACTGGCGCCTTGCCGATTTTGGCCTCGGCGGGCCCGCCGGCGCAGCCGCCGCAGCGATCGCCGCCGCGGGCGGCGACCTTTCCGGTGCGCTCGCGAGGTGGCGGCAGGGCCTGCTGCGCGAGGACGCCATCCTCCGCAGCGCCGCCTTCCCTCCGGCCTTCGGCTTTGCGGCCGCCGTTCTCCACATGCTCGGCTGGCACCTCGCCGTCGAGGCGCGAAGTGCGTCGGAAGCGGGCGCCCGCGCCATGCTCGAGGCTGCGGTGGCAGCCGCTGCAGCCCCGGCCGAG
>CALLWN010000221.1 GCA_938016505.1 uncultured Sphingomonadaceae bacterium | reverse complement strand
CGGTTGCCGCAGGGCACGGTTGACGGCCGGGGCGGCCAGCGTTAGGCCGCGCCCTCTCCGGATGTGGCCGGACCGCACCCCTGCCCAGGTGGCGGAATTGGTAGACGCGCTGGTTTCAGGTACCAGTGGCCGAGAGGCCGTGAAGGTTCGAGTCCTTTCCTGGGCACCATCGATGGCGGATGGGGCGGTGAGGCTGGCAGGGCCCCTGGAAGACGGCGGCCGGCTGGGCCGGCGGTTCCACCGGCCGAAATCTGGTTGGCGGCCCGGGTCGCGCTGGCGGCCGGGCCGGCACCGGGAGGATCGCGCGTGGCGGGAGCCGGCATGACGCCAGGGCTGTTGCTGCCGTTGCCGGCGCCCCTGGAGGCGGGGGGTCGCCACTCCCTGTTTCAGGGGGTTGCAGAAGAAATTCATGCAGATCCTCATGGAGATCGGTTCAGCCAAGGGGAGCGCCGCCATGACCTTTCCGACCGTTCGTGCCCTGCTTCTGGCGTCGCTCGCGCTGCTGGGGCCTGTGGTCGCCCCGCGGCCTGCGGGTGCGCAGGCGGCAGACGGCAGCGAGGCCGGCGGCATCGGCGACATTCTCGTGACGGCACGGCGCCAGCAGGAGCGGCTGCAGGATGCCCCGGTCTCGGTGCGCGCCTTCACCGCCGACGAGATCCGCGCGCGCGGCGCCACCAACCTGCAGGATCTCGTCAGCGCGACCCCGGGGCTCATTCTCGACTCCCGCACCAACGCGGCCGACTTCCGCCCATCGGTCAGGGGCATCTCCTCGCCGCTGTTCGACCCCTATCGCAACCGCTCGGTGCTCGGCTTCTTCATCGACGGCGCACCGGTGATTGCCAACCTGCAGACGCTGCCGCTCGGCGACATCGAGCGGCTCGAGATCATCCGCGGGCCGCAGTCGGCGCTCTATGGCCGGGCGACCTATGCGGGCGCGATCAACTTCGTGCCGCGGCGGCCCGGGGACCGGCTGGAGGGCCAGGCCGAGGTGATGGCGGCAAGCCATGACACCTACCGCGCCCAGGGGAGCCTGGCCGGGCCGACCGGGATCGCGGGGCTTGGCTTCCGGCTGGGGGGCAGCTGGTACCAGTACGGCGGCGAGCACCGAAACCTCTATTCGGGCCGGGTCTACGGGGCTGAGGAAAATTTCTCCGGCAACCTTGGGCTCGACTTCGCGCCAGCGCCGGGCGTTGAGGCGAGGCTGACCTACATCTATGTGGGCGACCGCAACGGCCCCGGCGCCTATGGCCAGTTCCCGTCGCGCTACAGGAACCAGAACTGCCTGCAGCGCGCTGCCCGCCCGCCGATCCCCGCGCCGCGGATCCCGGGGGTGTTCGACGAGATCGGCTGGGTGTGCGGCAAGCTTGATTCGCGCGATCTCGTCATCAACATGCGCGACGACGACCTCGGGCCCAAGGGCCCGGGGTTCGACCAGGACACCCATATCGCAACCGGCACGATCGCCTTCGAGCGCGGGCCGGTCAGGCTGGTTTCGACCACGGCGTGGAACCGCCAGACCTACGAGCAGCGGTCGAACCAGAGCCGGGTTGTCGCCTCGGTGTTCGACTCGCCGGCGCTGCCGACCGGAAGCCAGGCGATCGACGCCGGCACCTTCGAGAGCCTGAGCCAGGAGGTGCGGCTGCTCTCGACTGCGACCTCGGGGCTGCGCTGGTCGTTCGGGGCCAACTATTATCGGGAGATCTTCGATCTCGAGCGGCTGAAGGGCGCCCAGATCCTGGCCTACCCCGACCGCGACCTCGCCAAGAACATCGCCGGCTTCGGCAGCCTTGCCTACACGTTCGGGCCGGTCACGCTGACCGCCGAGGGCCGGCTGCAGGAGGACCAGATCACCCGCACCGATACCCGCCAGGTGGGCGCGACCGGCCAGCAGGTGCTGAAGGAGAAGGTGGTCTTCTCGCGGTTCCTGCCGCGCCTGACCGTCGAGTGGCGGCTGGCCCCCGACATCAACCTCTATGGCTCCTACGCGGAAGGGGCGCGGCCGGGCGCCACCAGCCTTGCCTCCGACACCGGCAAGCCGGTGCGCGAGGAGCGCACGATCAACTGGGAGGCGGGCGTGCGCTCGGTCTGGTTCGACCGGCGGCTGGTCGCGAACCTGACGCTGTTCCGGATCGACTGGAAGGACATCTTCGGCGAGAGCGCGCGCGAGGCGGTGCCCGGCGACCCGACGACGCTGCGGGTCTTCCGCCAGAACCAGGGCGATGCCCGGATCACCGGGCTCGAGGCGACGCTGGTTGCCCGCCCGGTTCCGCTCGTCACCCTGGAGGCCAACTATGCCTACATGGACGCCGGCTACCGCCCAGGCTTCACCACGCGCGAGGCATTCGACCTGCTCGGCCAGGACAGCCGCGACTTCCTGGTCGGCAACCGGCCGCGCTACATTCCGGCCCATTCGGGCACCTTCACGGCAGTGGTTGCCGACGAGACCGCGCGGGGGCTGGGCTGGCGGCTGCGCGCCGACCTCAACGTGACCGGCGACCGCTACGGCACCGAGCTCAACACCGACCGGTTCGGCACCCAGACCCTGCTCAACCTTGCCGCGGCCGTTTCGTTCGACCGGTTCGAGATCGAGGCCTTCGGTCGCAATGTGCTCAACGACCGCACCATCCTCGCCTCGGGCCGGTTCCTGAACCTCGATGCGACCCCCGGCGCCCGGCTGCCGGCCAGCCGCTCGGCCAATTTCATCGCCGAGGGGACATTGCCGCGGGGGCCCCAGGCGGGGGTGACGGCCCGGGCCCGCTTCTGAGGCCAGAGGCCGGCGCGGCCGCCGGGGGGCGGCCCATCTCCTCGCGGCTGCGCTTGGGCCAGACGCCGAGGAAGAAATCGCCCGCGCCGGCGCGCAGCGGGATGATCTCCTGGTAGGCCTTCGACCAGTAGAAGGCGCGCGCCGCCTCGAGGCAGGGGAACTCGGCGACGAGCGCCATGTCGCGCCGGGTCCAATCCCCCTCGAACACCTCGAGCGGGCGGCCGGAGAGAAGGTAGAAGCCGTCGAGCCGCTGGTAGAGGCCGGACGCCCGCAGCGCCTCGCCGTAGGACATTGGCGCGCCCTCGGGCTTGGCGAAGCCGCGTTCGGAGAGCGCGCCCATGACGAGCATCAGGACCGGCTCGCTGCACGCGGCGATGTCGGCAGCGCGGGCTGGCGCCTGCCAGCCGGGCCCGGGGGGTGCGGGCAGGATGGCAGGGACCCGGTCTTCGGCTGCAGGCGGCACCGGTGACGGCGGCGACGGGCGCCCCGCCGGAGCCTGCGGCCGGACCTTCGCCACGGCCTGGATCTGGACCCGGAAGCGGGGATCCCAGGGCGTGAAGCCCATGACCGACCGGGCCGGCCGGTGGCCGGCCATGCGCGCGACATAGACCGGGTTGGCGGCGCGATAGTCGTCGAGCGAGGCGGTCCAGAAGGTGACCTGGACGAGATCGGCAAGCGTCGCCCCGGCGGCCTTCAATATGGCCTCGAGATTGTCCATCGCGGCGGCCATCTGGGCTGCGGCATCGTCGGCGACGAACCTGCGGGTGTTCGGGTCCATGCCGGTGATGCCGGCGGTGAAGACGAAGCCGTCCTCGGTCCTGACGGCTGCCGACTGGTTGTCCATGACGAGGTAGGCGGACGCATCGTCGAGGAGGGTGAAGGCCCGTTCGGCCGCCGCTGCGGGCACGGCGGGGCCGGCAGCGAGGCCGGTGGCGAGGAGGGCGACGGGGAGAGCGGCGGGGTTCAGGCGAGGGACGCGAGGCATGCGGCAAGGATCTCCGGTTCGGTCAGCATTCCCATGCGGGTGACGGCAAGCTCGATCAGCTGCCAGCCGGGGCCGCGCGCCGGGCCCCACATCCGCTCGGATGACGGGCTGTAGCGCTGCGCCATGGCCCGGATGCAGGTGCGGGGCAGCCCCTCCCAGCCGCCATTCTCGAGGACGAGCTCGTCGAGCCAGGCCTTGGCCGGGTGGGTCGTGATGCGGGCCCTGAGGAGGGCGACCAGATCCTCCCGCTCGGGCGGCACGAGCATGTCCACCTTGTAGCTCTTCCAGAAGTCCATGGCGTAGCCGCCCTCGAAGCCCTCGGCGCGCTTCAGCCACCAGTCGGGCAGGCTGCCATCGGGGTTGCGGGCCACGCCGGACATGCGGCCGGGGACGGGGATGAGGGCATCGAAGAAGACGATGCGGCGGATCCGCGCCCGCCTGCGGTCGGCGGCGCCGGTTGCGGCGATGCCGGAGAAGCTGTGGGCGACGAGGATGACCTGTTCGAGCCCCTCCCAGTCGATCACGCCGGTGATGTCCGCGACATGGGTGTCGAGCCCGATGTCGGGCCCGATCAGGTGGTGGCGCTCGCCGCAGCCGGTCAGCGTCGGGGTGTAGACATGGTGGCCGAGGGCGCGGAGCCGATCGGCGACCCCGGCCCAGATCCAGCCGCCGAGCCAGGTGCCGTGGACGAGGACATAGGTCGCCCGGGGGGTGGAGGATGGCCCCGGGCCGCAGGCAGGGGTGGCAGGTGCGGCCATGGGGGCAGCAGCGAGTCCGGCTGCCGCGGCGAGCAGGGTCCTGCGGTCTGGCATCATCTCTCCGCCGATCGGGTCATTGGGTCTGGACCGGTGCGGCGGAGCATTTACCATGATCTTCGGCATGACAAGACGACTCGCGCGGGCGCTGGCCTGCGGCTTTCTCCTCGCCTCGGGCGCTGCGGCTGCCGACGCTGCGCCGGATGGTGCGCCAGTGCCGGCGCCAGTGCCAGTGCCGGTGCCAGTGCCGGCGCCGGTGCCGGTGCCGGGTCCGGCAGCGCTGTGGCGGGTGACCTTCGTGGTGGGCGATGCCGGCGCGGCGCTCGCGGTCTGGCGCGACATCCTCGGCTTCAGCCTCGCCTACGAGGGCGGATCCCCGCTCGGCGACGCCCGGCTTGGCGCGCTGTTCGGCCTCGAGGCTGCTGCGCGGGCCCGGCTGTTCGTCCTCGTCTCGGGGAATGTCGCGACCGGCAACATCGGCTTTCTGGTGCCCGAGGGCGGCGGGGTTGCGCCGGCCGCGCCCGGCACCGGCATGGCGGCGCTGTTCGTCAAGACGACGGCGATGGACGAGGTGGTGCCGCGCCTTGTCGCTGCCGGCTGCACGCTGCTCTCGCCGCCGGGCGCGCCGAGCCCGGGGCGCAACCGCATGGCCTGGCTGGTCGACCCCAATGGGGTTCGCTTCGTGCTGACCGAGCGCGAGGCGATCGAGCTGGCCTACCCGCCGCGATGACGCCTGACGCGCCCCCGGCAGACGCTGGCGCCGGCCTCGGCCGCAGGGAGCTTCTCGGGCTCGGCCTCGGGCTTGGCGGCGTGGCGGTGCCGGCGGCCGACGCGGCAGCGATGGCCGCGGCCGACCCGCGGTTTGCCGACCCGGTCTTCAACATGCACGCGGTCGCCCGGCTGCTCGGCCGGACCGACGGCCGGGTCAGCTTCTTTCATGCCCGGGGGATGTTGTTCGGGAGGCGGCCGGGCGAGCATGCCCGGGCGCTGCTCGGCTTCGAGGGGTGCGCGGCGCGGCTGTTCCGGCCGCTTGCCGATGGCAGCGGCTATGCGCTGGGCTTGCGCGAGTGGCTGCTGTTCCGCGACCCCGGGACGGGTGCTGTCGCCGAGCGCTGGCAGAACCCCTACACCCGGCAGGAGGGCCCGCTGCCGCACTTCCGCGGCGGTGGCGGCATGAAGCATCTGTGGACCGTCGCGGGCCAGGGCCGTGTTGGCCATGAGGCGCTTGCCAAGCCGCTTCCCCCGCAGCTCTACCAGTGGGACTTCGATGGCGACCGGGGCGTGTGCACGATCGAGCAGTTCATCGCCTTTCCGGCCCAGGTGACGCCCGAGCAGGATCCGGTCGCCTCGACCGGGGCGGTCAGGCACGAGATGCAGGTGCGCAGCTTCGCCTTCAGCCGCCGCGCGCTCCTCGACACCGCGCGGCCGTTCGTGCCGGTGATCGAGACCTGGGTGATGACCAACGACTGGATGCCCTTCATGCGGATGGGCAACTGGCCGGGCCACCATGTGTGGCGGGCCTCGGGGCGCAAGCTCGACCGGATCGACGCCCTGCCGCCGGCGTTCGTTGCCGAGACCGAGCGGCGCTGGCCGGGCACGATTGCCGAGTTCGCCGCCTGGACCGGCGGCTGAGGAGGGGGAGACGACCGCCATGCCGATCGACCGCCGACGCCTGCTTGGCCTTGTCTCGCTGTTCGGGCTGGCGGGCGCCGGCCGTGCCGGCGACGCCTCGGCGCAGCCGGCCACCGGCGACACGCCGGCGATGGTCGCGCCCGACGGCGGCTATGCCGGGGTGCCGCTGGCGCAGCCGCAGGTGCGGGCGACGGCGATCCAGACCGCGCTTCTGAACGTTTCGGTGGCGAGCCGCGAAGCCGACCTCAGGCGGAACCTCGCCCATGTGATCGACCAGATCGATGCCGTGCTCAACTATTTCGGCCAGAAGGATCTTCTGACCATCCATGCGCAGGCGCTGCATGGCTGGGACAAGTGGACCAAGCGCGAGCTGGAGCTGATCGCGCTGCGGGTGCCCGGGCCGCAGTCCGAGGCGATCTGTGCCCGGGCGAAGCAATATGGCTGCTGGATCGCGTTCGGGGGCTACATGGTTGCGCCGGACTGGCCGGGCCATGTGATCGACGCGATGTTCCTTGCCTCGCCCGAGGGGCGGATCGCCGCGACCCACTGGAAGGCGACCACCCAGCGCGGCCAGCGCGCCGGGGTGGACTATTTCGTGACCCATGTCGTCGACGTGCTCGATGCCTATGTCGAGCGCTACGGGGCCGATGCCGTGCTGCCCGTCGCCCGCACCCCCATTGGCAACATCGCGATGTCGTCGGTGTTCCGCGAGCCCGAACTCTACCGCGCGCTGGCGATGAAGGGCGCCGAGATCTTCGTGCGCTCGGGGCTTGGCGGCTACACCGAGGCCGACGGCGAGCTGACGTCAAGGGTCAACCGGGCCTACACGCTCTACATGTCGAACGCGCTGTCGCCGGGCAACCCGCGCTACTTCCCCGACAACGGGATGCTGGGGAACACGGCCATCTATGGCCTGAGGGGCGAGCGGCTGGCCACCGCGCGCGAGCATGAGACGGCGGTGAGTGCGACGCTCGACATCGCCGGCCGCCGCGAGGGCGGGCTCATTCCCGACATGTCGTGGGATCTCTATGCCCCGGTCTATGCCCAGTATCGCTCCCGATTCGAACCCAACGCCTATGCCACCCGCGTGCCCGAGACGCTCGAGGACGCCTCGCGCCTGGTCGCTGCCAGGCGACGCTGGAAGCTGTGAGCCGGACATGATCGGCAAGCCGGTGCGCGCAGCTGCTGCCCTGCTGATGGCGTCTGTGGCCACGGCCGGAGCAGCCGGCGGCGGCGCGGTGGACCCGCTTGCCCCGGTCGCGGGGGCCGAGGCGCGCGTCTCCCCGCTGGCCGAGGTGACGCTCGGCGCGGCCGATCTCGACGCGGTTGCCCGCTTCTATGGCGAGGGCCTCGGCATGGCGTGCACGCGCGAACGCCTCGAGGCCGGGCCGGCAGCGCGGTTCCGCCGCCATTACGGGATGGCGGGCGATGGCCCGCTCGAGATGCTCGCCTGCACCCGCCCGGCCGTTGCCGGGGCGGCGCGGGTGCGGGCGATCGCGCTCGGCGCCGATGCGCCGATGGTCAGGCCGGGGCATGATGCGCGGCTGCCCGGCGGGCTTTCGCTCGGCTTTCCCTCGGCCGGCAATGCTCCGCTGCTGGCGCGCCTCGAGGGGCTCGGCTTCCGGTCTTCCGCCGGCCTCACCAGCATCACCCTGCCGCGCGGCGACGGCAGCAGCTACAGCGTGGGCGAAGTCCATCTGCTGGCGCCCGACGGGCTCTATGTGCTTGGCATCGACCGGGGCGAGATGGCCCCTGTCGGGCCGATCGATCCGGCCGCGGGCGCGGGCGGGCCGGCCTATTCGGGCATCGTCGTCGCCGATCTTCCGGCGCTCTCCCGGCTGCTCGGCGACGTGGTCGGGCTGGAGAAGCGGCGGGAGGTCGAGCTCGGGAGCGCCGGCCCGGAGGGGGGGCTTGGCCTGCCGGCGGGCACCCGGTTCGATTTCCAGCAGTGGTTCGCGCCGGGAGCTGCGACCGGCTATGTGGTCGTCATCCACTACCGGGACGGGGCAGGCCGGCCGGCAGCGCACGGCGCGCCTGACGCGCGCGGCCTCATGATGTGGACCTTCGAGGCGGACGATCTTGCGGCGCGGGCGGACGCGGCGCGGGCAGCGGGGGTGCGCGTGGTGGCCGGCCCTGCCGAGGTGCCGGAGCCCGGCGGCTGCCGGCAGAGCCTTGTCCTTGCGACTGCCGAGGGGTTCCGGATCGAGCTGGTCGGCCGCCGCGCGCCTGCCGCCTGCTGAGCCCTATTTCCACCGGCTCTGGCGGGAGAGAAAGTCGAGCGCGGCCTTGCCGTCGGGCGGGAGCTGCTGCTGGAACAGGCCTGGTGCGTGGCGCGAGCGGTGGGCCTGATACTCGGCCAGCACGAGATCGGTGTGGACGTTGGGCTGGCGGTGGCGGGCCCTGAAGTCGGCGATGGGGATGGGAGCGAGCACCAGCTCCTCGACCTGGGTCTTGGCCCGGGCCACCAGTTCACCGCGCGGGCCGTAGAGCGCCGAGCCGCCGCCGCCGGCATCCTCGAAGAAGCCGCGGATGCCGGGCGAGATGGCGTTGTTGCAGATCGCGGTGTAGACGCCGTTGTAGTAGCTGGTGGCCTGGACATCGAGCTCGGAGAAGCCGCCGCTTGCGGTGCGCAGGATGATCTCGGCGCCCTTCATCGCCATCGCCCGCACATATTCGAACTCGCGCTGGGTCGAGGTGGTGGCGAGGTTGCCGAGCGGGGTGCGGGTGACCGGCACCACCGCGTCGCGGCCGTACATCTCGACATAGCGGTCGAGCACATTGTGGATGGTGGTGGTGAACAGCTCGAACCCGGCGAACACGCCGATGATGTTGCGCGCCTTCCAGTGCCGGTCGACGATCCGGCCGTCGCTGTCGATGAGGGTGGTGATGGAGAGGAGGTGGCCGGGCCAGTCGGGATCGCGGGCATAGGAGCCGAACACGATCCAGCAGCCGTGGCGGCGGGCGCTTGCCGCGATCGCCTGGGTTTCCTCGCCGGGGATGTCGATCGCGACGTTGAGCGCCTGCCGCCGGTCCCACTCCCACGACCAGCCGGTGATGGGGAACTCGTGGAAGAAGAGCAGGTCGGCGCCGCCGCCATAGGCCTGCGCCGCATCGACGAGCTCGAGCATGTGGGCGAGATTCTCGGCCCGGCCGCGCCGGGCGGCGGCAGCGCTCGTGCCGTCGATCGGGCGGACCCGGCTCTGGACGATGCCGAGCCGCACCACCGGTCTTGCGAGCGGCACCGTCTGGTAGGTGCCATCGGCGCGCACGCTGACCGTGTCGGGGCCGCGCCCCGTCGCCGCATCGGCCGGCGCGGGGCCAAGCGTGGCGGCGGCCCCGGCGCCGAGCGGGAGGCTGGCGAGCAGGGCCCGGCGGGACAGGTCGGGGCCAGGGTCGGGTGGGATGTTGCTCATGCCGTGAACTCCAGCGGATCGGTCAGGATTCCGGGGTGCTTCGCCTCGACCTCGGCAAGGAAGGCGGGCGGAAGATCCTCGAGCCGGTGGGTCTTCATGCCATTGGCGCGCCACAGCTGGGCGCCGGGCGTCCCCGGCGGCATCTCGAGCCAGGTCTGCCATTCGGTCTGGCTGGTCCAGGCGCTGGTGGCGGACAGGGTGGTGCGGCGGCTGTCGAGGAGGTCGGCGGTTCGGACCACCCAGTCGTCCTGGGTATATTCGGTGCGGGCCCGCGACTCGCCCTTCGGGGTCCAGCGGGTGAAGGCGACCCGGCTGACGAAGGTGACATCGCCCATGGTCACGAACTCGAGCCGGGGCGGGCGGCCGAACACGGTCGATTCCATGGTGAAGCTGGCGCTCACCTTCGGGCCCATGGGGGTGAGCACCGAGCCCGAGATGCCGCCGCGGAAGGGCGGCACCGGCACGGTCCTGCCGGTGACCGGGTTGGTCCACTCGGCCAGATAGGCGCCGGTCTCCGGGTCGGTGTAGAAGAGGAAGCTCCTCGAGACGGTCTCGATGTTGCCGTCTGGCAGGAGGCGCGAGCGCGACACGCTGCCGCCCTCATAGTCGTAGAGGCGGCGGCCATAGTCTGCGATCGGCAGGCCCGCGCCGGGGGTGAGGCCGAACACCTTGCCGCGGCTGTAACCGTAGAGCGGGCGGCCGGAGAGATCGCCCTGGAGCCTGGCGAGGGTGTGCATGTGGAAGCGCGGATCATCGAGCGGGAGCGCGGCCGGGGCGGCCCGTCGGCCGCGCCGGGCGGCGGCTGCCGAAGCGGGCAGGGCGGCGAGCGCGCCTGCGGTCAGGCCGAGGAGGTGAAGGGCGTCACGGCGGTCCATGGCAGGTCCTTTCGGGGTTCGGCCTGGGCGGGTCAGGCGGTGAGGATCTCGAGGGCGGCGCGCTGGCCGGATTCCATCGCGCCCTCCATGCCGCGGGCGACCTCTGCGGTGTGCTCGCCGGCGAAGTGGATCCGGCCGTGGGCGCGCGGCAGCAGGTTGGCGAAGCGGGCGACCTGGCCCGGGGCCCAGCAGGCATAGGCCCCGCCGGCGAAGGGGTCGCGCGCCCAGGACAGGGTGCGGACCGGGCGGAGCGCCTCCCGGGTCGAGGGCCTGAGCATGGCGAGATCGTCGAGGATGGCGGCGACGGCGGCGGCCGGCTCCATGCGGTCGAGCCGGTCGGCCTGGAAGCCGGAGACGAAGGCGACGAGGCTGGTGACCTCCTGCCGGTCGGGCCCGTAGCGCAGCGCCACGAACCGGCCGGCGAGGGTGTCGGTCCACATCGAGGGCGGCAGGCCGTCGGCCTCCCAGAACCGGCGGCGGGGCACGAAATGGGCCTGGAACACCCGGTTGTAGGGCAGGAGATCGACCCCCTCCTGCTGGCCGGCGGGGAGCGCGGGATCGATGGTGACGCGGCGCAGCGCGCTTGCTGGAAGCGCGAGGATGACCTGGCCGGCGCGGAAGACCGCGCCGTCGGCGGTGCGAAGCTC
>CALLWN010000220.1 GCA_938016505.1 uncultured Sphingomonadaceae bacterium | reverse complement strand
AATGCTGTACCCGAGCAGTGACGTCGTATATTTCCCGAGCGCATCGCAAATGAACCTGCCGGCCTTGATCGGGTCACACTTGCCGTCCGTGAAGAAGAGGGCCTCGTCGACCGTGACGTTGTCGAATGTGAGACCGTAGCGAAGCGATGCCGACCAGTATTCCGTAATCGGAAAGCCAGCACGAACCTGAAAACCCGTGGTCAGCTGGTTGTAGGTATCGATCCGCTCGCCCTGCACGCCAAAGCGGAAACTCGAGAAATCACGCCGGAAGACATCCGCACCAAGCGCGAGGTTCCTGCCGAAGAGATAGGGCTCGGTGAAGCCAAGATCGACTCCGCGGGAAAACTGGGACCAGTTGACCCCGAAGCGGAGGTTCTGGGCCCTGCCCCGAAAATTGCGCTGCTCGACCGCGAAGTTCAGAATGAGCCCCTCGAGCGAGGAATAGCCGGCCGAGACCTGGATCGATCCGGTCGGCCGCTCCTCGACATCGACCTGGAGAGCGACCTTGTCAGGCGCAGTGCCTGGCTTCTGCTGGACCTCGAGCTTCTCCTGGAAAAAGCCGAGAGACTGGATGCGGTCGCGCGAGCGCTTGACCTTGAGGCTGTTGAAGGCGTCACCCTCGGCGAGGCGAAACTCGCGGCGAATGACATCATCCGCCGTGATCGTGTTGCCGTTGATCGTGACCGATTCCACATAGACGCGCGGGACCTCGTTGATGACGAACGTGATGTTCATCCTGAGATCGTCGCGATCCCGGCGGAACTGCGGCCGCACATCGGCAAAGGCGTAGCCAAGCAGACCCACCGTTTCGGTGATCCTGTCGATCGTGTCTTCGATCAGCTTGGCATTGTACCAGTCACCCTCGCGCATCGGCAGCAGCGACTTGAAGCTCTCGGCATCGATATCGCGGATCTGGCTGACGAGATCGACCTCGCCGAACCTGTAGCGCTCACCCTCCTCCACCACATAGGTGACGATGAAGTCGCGGCGGTCCGGCGTGAGTTCGGCAATCGCCGAGACGACCCGAAAATCCGCATAGCCCTCGGTCAGATAGAATTGCCGCAGCTTCTGCTGGTCAAACGCAAGCCTGTCAGGATCGTAGGTATCCCTCGATGTGAAGATCCGAAGCGGCCTCGCCTGCTTCGAGGCCATCTCGCCGCGCAGCCTGTTATCGTCATACCGCTCATTGCCAAGAATATTGATCTGCCGGATCTTCGACTTCGGACCTTCTGAGATCTCGAAGACAAGGTCCACCCGGTTCTGCTCGAGCTGGATGATCTTGGGTTCGACCTGTGCTGCGAACCGGCCCGAGCGGCGATAGAGTTCGAGAATCCGGGCGACGTCGGCCCGGGCCCGCGACCGGGTGAAGATCTGGCGGGGCGCCACCCGGATCTCCTCCCGGATCTTGTCTTCCTTCACCCGCTTGGCGCCCTCGATGATCACCCGGTTGATGACCGGATTCTCCCTGATCTCGATGGTCAGGCTGCCATCGCCATCGTCACGGATCCGGACATCGGCGAACAGCTCGCTCGCGAACAGATCCTTCAGGGCCCGGTCAAGCACTTCGCGATCATAGGGCTGGCCGGCGGCAAGATCGGTGTAGGAAAGAACAGTCTCGGGCTCGAGCCGCTCGACGCCGATCACGCGGATCGCGCGCACCGTGCCGCCCTGTGCGACGATAGCCTCTGGCGCGGCGGACCCCGCAGGCGGCGCCTGCTGGGCTGCAACAGGCGCGGACGACGCTAGCAACGCAACCGCAAGCGGCAGTCGGCGCGCAGCAAACCGCATCGCGGAAGCCGTCTGAAAAGCGGGCACGTTCAGCCTGCCCAGTTTCTCAGCCCCTCCCAGAGGCCGAAGGAGGCGAGATCATTCATGGTCAGCAGCAGCATGAGCGAGATGAGAAGGACGAAACCGGACATGAAGGCAAGCTCCTGGAGCCGCGGCTCCAGCGGCCGCCGACGGACGGCCTCGGCGGCGTAAAGCAGGAGATGGCCGCCGTCCAGCGCCGGGATGGGAAGAAGGTTCACGAATCCAAGGTTCACCGAGATCAGCGCCATGAAGGTGATGAACGAGGCGAGGCCGAGAGTCGCGCTCTGCCCGGCGAACTGGGCAATCTTGAGTGGCCCGCCAAGCTCGTCAAGCGCGCGCCGACCAGTCACGACCTGCACCAGCGTCTCCGCCATGAGGCGCGTCATCTGAACCGTTTCGTCAACCGCCCAGAAGAAGGCTGAAACCGGCCTGCGCCGCTCGACCACGAGCGGGCCGCTCTCGATGCCGAGGCGCCCTTTCACATAGCGGTTGCCGAAGCGGTCGATTTCGGTGCGGATCCCGGGTGTGGCCACCAGCCGGACCGTCGTGCCGCCGCGGTCGACGAGGAGGGAAATCGGCTCGCCGGGCCGCACCGCAACGATGCGAACCATGTCCTCGAACCGGTCGACCTTGCGGCCATCCACCTCGAGAAACCGGTCTCCGGGGACGACGCCGGCGCGTGCTGCGGGACTGTCAGCAAGCACCCTGCCGGCAACCGGCGGCGTGAACTGGTGCCCGAAGGTCATGAAGAAGCCTGCGAACAGCAGGATGGCGAACAGGAAGTTGATCCCCGGCCCGGCCGCGACGACAAGAGCGCGCTGCCAGACCGGACGGAACTGGAACAGCTGTGCCCGCTCCGTCTCGGGAAGGGCGAGGAGCGCCGGATCCGGCTGGCTCGCCGCGTTCATGTCACCGGCGAACTTGGCGTAGCCGCCGAGCGGAATCCAGCCGATCTTCCAGCGGGTTCCGTGCCGATCGGAGAAGCCGAGGATTTCCCGCCCGAAGCCGACCGAGAAGACATCCACCTTGATGCCGAACAGCCGGGCCATGCCATAATGGCCGAACTCGTGAACGAACACGAGGATCCCGAGGACGACGATGAAGGCGAGCGCCGAGACGGCAATGCCCGGTTGCGTGATCGCATCCATCCCCGGTCCTATCGGCGCGCGCGATGAGCAGCGAATGAATGGGCCCGCGCCCGGGCCTCGGCATCGGCAGCTGCGACTTCGGCAAGGGTCGTCACGGGGGCTGCCGGCAGCGCATCCAGCGTTTCCGCCACCACCTCGGCGATCTCGAGGAAGCCGATCCGGCCCTCGAGAAAGGCGCCGACCGCCACTTCGTTGGCGGCCGAGAGCACACAGGGGCGGCAGCCACCCGCTGCAAGCGCTGCCTCGGCAAGCGCCAGCGCGGGAAAGCGCTCGCGATCCGGCTCCTCGAAATCCAGCCGCGACGCCGAGGCCAGATCGAGCCGCTTGACTGGAGTCGGGATGCGCTCCGGCCATGCCAGCGCATGGGCGATGGGAACGCGCATGTCGGCAGGTCCGAGCTGGGCGAGCACGGAGCCGTCGACATATTCGACAAGGCCATGAACCAGGCTCTGGGGGTGCACCAGCACGCCGAGCCGATCGGCACCGACATCGAAGAGATGATGGGCCTCGATGAGCTCCAGGCCCTTGTTCATGAGCGTTGCCGAATCGACCGAGATCTTGGCGCCCATCGACCAGTTGGGGTGCCTCACAGCCTCGGCCGGCGTGACGCCCGCCATCTCGTCCCTGCTGCGTGACCGGAACGGCCCGCCGCTGGCCGTCAGCACGATCCGGGAGATCCGCTCCACATCTTCGAGCACCTGGAAGATCGCGTTGTGCTCGCTGTCAACGGGAAGGATCCGCGCGCCCGACCGCCGCGCTGCCGCCTTCATCACGTCTCCGGCGCAGATGAGGGCTTCCTTGTTCGCGAGCGCGACCGTGGTGCCTGCCTCGAGCGCTGCCAGCGTCGGCGCGAGACCGGCAGCGCCGACGATCGCTGCGACCAGCACATCAACCGGCTCTGCCGAAGTGGCGACCATGGCCGCCGCACCGGCGCGCACCTCGATCCCGGTGCCCGCGAGCGCCTCGGCAAGCGGGGCATAGCCCGCCTCGTCAGCAATGACGGCGATGCGGGCCGCGCTTGCCCGCGCGACCTCGGCGAGCCGCGCCCAGTCCCGCCCGGCGGCAACGGCATGGACGCTGAAGCGGTCGGGATTGCGGGCCACGAGGTCGAGCGTCGAAGTCCCGATCGAACCCGTTGCACCAAGGAGCGTAATCGCCTTCATCGCGGACCTCCCCCAGGTCCCAACCCGGCTCCAAGAACGGCCGCGCCGACCACAACCGAGACCGGAATGAGCCCGTCGACCCGGTCGAGAATCCCACCATGGCCCGGTATCAGCGTGCCACTGTCCTTCACGCTGGCGCGCCGCTTCATCCAGCTCTCGAAGAGGTCGCCGCCCTGCGCAACCACGGCGAGCACCGCTGCGGCGAGCGCCGTCATCGCCGGGTTCCAGTCGGCCAAGCGGGCGAGGAGGGCGCCGAACAACGCCGCCGCCGCAACGCCGCCGGCAAGCCCCGCCCAGGTCTTGCCGGGGCTGATCGCTGGCGCGAGCTTCGGCCCGCCAATGGCGCGGCCGGCGAAGAAGGCGAAGATGTCGGTTGCCCAGACGGTTCCGAGCACGAAGGCGAGAAGCGGCAACCCGTCGGGGCGGTCGCGCAGGGCAACCAGTGCGACCGCGGGGAGGCCGACATAGAGCGAGCCGGCAAGGGATGCACGCCACCCGGCGCGAACCTGCGGGACATCGGCCAGACGCCAGACTGCAGTGCCGAACAGCAACACGGCAAGCGCCACGAGCCCGTGCAGCGCATCCCGCACGAGCGTGACGAAGACCACAGCAGGAAGCATGAGCATCTGAAGGAGCCGATGGAGCCGCCATTCCGCGACCAGGTCGCCCCATTCCCACCGGCCGATCACGATGACGAGCATCACCAGCGCCGCGAAGGCATGACCGCCCGCCCACGCCGCAGCACCGGCAATCGCCGCCAGCAGGGCACCGGCGACGATGCGGGTCACGAGCCCGCCCGCCGGTTTCGCCGCCATCGGTTCAGCGCCCGCCAAAGCGCCGCTCCCGCCTTGCGAACGCCTCGGTCGCCTGGCGCAGCACGGCTTCGTCGAAATCCGGCCACAGCACTGGGGTGAACCACAGCTCGGCATAGGCCGCCTGCCAGAGCAGGAAGTTGGAAAGCCTGACCTCGCCCGACGAGCGGATGATGAGATCGACCGGTGCAAACGAAGCTGTATCAAGCGCAGCCTCGATATCCGCTGCCGAGATTGTCGACGCGTCGCGCTGGCCGGCCCCGACTTCGGCAGCAAGCCGCCTCACCGCGCGCACCATTTCGTCGTGCGCGCCATAGTTGAGCGCAACGACGAGATTGAGCTTGCTGTTGCGCGCGGTGCGTTGACGAGCCCGTTCAAGCTCGGCGACGATGTCTGCCCGCAGCGCGCGCCACTCGCCGATGAAGCCGAGCCGGACGCCCGTCTCGTCCAGCTCGTCGATCTCGGAACGGATATGCTGCAGGAGGAGCCCCATGAGATCCGAGACCTCCTCGGGTGGCCGGCGCCAGTTCTCCGAGGAGAAGGCATAGAGGGTCAGTGTTCCGATGCCGAGACGTGGCGCGGCCTTCACGACCCGACGGACGGCCTCCACCCCGGCGCGGTGGCCGGCGATCCGCGGAAGGCGGCGCGCCTTCGCCCAGCGCCCGTTGCCATCCATGATGATCGCGACATGACCGGGCGCGCCCGCGACGGGATCGGCGGGCGCCAACCCGGCCGCGCCGACCATTGGCAGGCTGGCGTGGCTCCGGTCGGCGACCGGATCAGCCACAGGAGTCCTGCCGGCAGGTGGCCACCATTTCACCACGCCGGGCACGTCGGAGGCTGGCATGGGCAGGCCCAACCTGTCGGACTTGCGCTCACCTGCCGAGGATCTCCTTCTCCTTGGCCTCGGCAGCCCGGTCGGCCTCGCCGATGTGGCGGTCGGTCAGCTTCTGGACCTCCGCTTCCAGCCGCTTCTGTTCATCCTGGGAAATCTTTCCCTTCTTTTCGGCCGCCTTCAGCGCGTCCATCCCGTCACGCCGCACATTGCGCACGGCCACCCGCGCCTTCTCGGCATATTGGGTCGCAAGTTTCGCCAGTTCCCGGCGTCGCTCCTCGGTCAGGTCGGGAATGGGAAGCCTCAGCGTCTGGCCCTCGACGATGGGGTTGAGACCAAGACCGGCAGCGCGGATCGCCTTCTCGACCGGCTGGACGTTGCTGCGGTCCCACACCTGCACGGAAAGCATCCGCGGCTCGGGCGCAGTCACCGTCGCCAGCTGGTTCAATGGCATCGCGCTGCCATAGACTTCAACCGTTACGGGATCGAGCAGCGCCGCCGAGGCCCGACCGGTCCTCAGACCTGCCAGATCGTGGCGCAGCGTCTCGACCGCACCCTTCATCCGCCGCTCAAGATCGGCAAGCGTTGCACCGCTGTCGAATTCCGCCATTCGCCCCCCTTTCAGGCCGCCTCGCTGACGAGGGTTGCACGACCCTCGCCGGCCAGGACGCGCGCCAGATTGCCAGGCTCGCGGACATTGAACACGATGATCGGAATCCCATTGTCCCGGCACAGGGCGACTGCAGTGGAGTCCATCACCTTCAGATTGTCGTTGAGCACCTTGTCGAAGCTGATGACCGGGTATCGCTCGGCACCGGGGTTGAGCTTGGGATCGCTGGCGTAGATGCCATCGACCGACGTGCCCTTGAAGAGCGCATCGCACCCCATTTCGGCAGCCCTCAGCGCTGCTGCCGTATCGGTCGTGAAAAAGGGGTTGCCGGTCCCGGCAGCAAAGATGACGATCCGCCCCTTCTCCATGTGACGGGCGGCGCGGCGGCGAATATAGGGTTCGCACACGCTCGCCATCGGGATCGCCGACTGCACGCGCGTCGCCACGCCCTGGCGTTCGAGCGCGTTCTGAAGCGCAAGCGCGTTCATCACGGTTGCGAGCATCCCCATGTAATCGGCGGAGGCCCTGTCGAAGCCCCGCGCCGCGGCGGCAAGACCGCGAAAGATGTTGCCGCCGCCGACAACCAGGCAGAGCTCATGCCCTGCCGCGCGCGCGGAAGCGATCTCGGCGGCGATGCGCGCAGTGGCGTCCGGGTCGATGCCGAACGGGTCAGACCCCATCAGCGCCTCGCCGGACAGCTTGAGGAGGATCCGCCGGTAGGCCGGCCGGGCGATCATCGCTGGTCCTTCCTGTGCCACGGCCACCTGCTTCATCGCGACGCGCTTAGCGCCACGACACGCCGCTGCAAAGCCCGCTCCGCCGGTCAGACCCCCGCCGCGGCAGCAACCTCCGCTGCAAAGTCGGTCTCGGCCTTCTCGATCCCCTCGCCCAGCTGGAACCGGACAAAGCCGGCGAGCCGGATTTCGGTTCCGGACGCCTTTGCCGCCTTTGCCACGACATCGGCGACCCTGGTCTTGCTGTCGCCGAGGAAAGCCTGTGTCATCAGGGCGTTGTCACCCGCGAACTTGCGCACTGCACCCTCGACCATGCGGGCGACAATATCTGCCGGCTTGCCACTTTCCGCCGCCTTGGCTTCGGCTACCTGACGCTCGCGCTCGACGAGTGCGGGGTCCACATCTTCGGGCGCGAGTGCCATGGGGTTCGCCCAGGCGATGTGGAGCGCAAGCTGCTTGCCGAGATCGGCCAGAAGTTCGGCCGGGGCCTCGCTTTCAAGCGCCACCAGCACGCCGATCTTGCCGAGGCCATCGGCGATCGCGTTGTGGACATAGGGAAACACCATTCCCTGGCCAACCTCGAGACGTGCGGCGCGGCGCAGGGTCTGGTTCTCGCCGATGGTCGCGACGTTGCTGGCGAGCACATCGGCAAGCGTGCCATCGCCCGCAGGGCTTGGCCTGGCCAGGATCGCATCGACGTCGGGACCAGCGTCGAGCGCCGCGGCAAGCGCCGCCCGGGCGAAATCCTGGAAGCGGTCGATCTTGGCAACGAAGTCGGTCTCGGAATTGACCTCGACCGCCACACCGCAGCGGCCCTCGACGCGCACGCCGACCAGTCCTTCGGCAGCCGTGCGGCCGGCCTTCTTGGCAGCGGCGGCAAGACCCTTGGAGCGCAGCCAGTCGATCGCCTTTTCGGTATCCCCGCCGGTTTCAGCGAGCGCCTTCTTGCAGTCCATCATGCCGGCGCCGGTGCGGTCGCGCAGCTCCTTCACCATCGCAGCAGTGATCTCGGCCATGGGTCGTTCTCCGATCAGAGGCAGTTGGGCCCGGTTGGCGCCCGGGCCGGCGTTCAGGCTTCGAGCGCCGGCTCGGCAAGCGGCTCGATCGCCTCGCCGATATCATGGCCCGAGGCGATGGCGTTGCCCTGCCGCCCGGCAAGCACGGCGTCGGCAACCGCGTCGCAGTAAAGCTTGATCGCCCGCGCGGCGTCGTCGTTGCCGGGGACCGGAAAGGCGATGTTGGCTGGGTCGACGTTGGAGTCGAGCACGGCAATGACCGGGATGCCAAGCGTATTGGCTTCCTTGATCGCCAGGTCTTCCTTGTTCACGTCGATCACGAACATGATGTCGGGAAGACCGTTCATGTCTCGGATCCCTCCGAGAGACGCCTCGAACTTGTCACGCTCGCGCGTCATCTTGAGGACTTCCTTCTTGGTGAAGCCGTGGAGGTCGCCGGACAGCTGTTCTTCAAGAGTCTTGAAGCGCTTGATCGAGGCCGAGATGGTCTTCCAGTTGGTGAGCGTGCCACCGAGCCAGCGATGGTTGACAAAATGCTGGCCGCAGCGGCGCGCAGCCTCGGCGATCGGCTCCTGGGCCTGGCGCTTGGTGCCCACAAACAGAACCTTGCCGCCGGCCATCACGGTCGCCCTGACAAAGTCGAGGGCGCGCGCGAACAGCGGGACCGTCTGCGAGAGGTCGAGGATGTGGACACCGTTTCGCTCGCCGAAGATGTAAGGCTTCATCTTCGGATTCCAGCGGTGGGTCTGGTGGCCGAAATGCGCGCCCGCCTCGAGAAGCGCCTGCATCGACACGATTGGCGTCGTCATCAGTCAGTCTCCGGTTTGCGTGTGCGCCGCTGGATGGAATACGGCCTCAGCGCCGCACACCGGATATCGCCCCAGCGACTGGAATGGCGCTGCGCCTAGTGCGACAGAGCGGCGCCGTCAACCCTGCGGGCTGATGACAACCGCTGAGGCACGGCCTTCGGCACCCTCCGACCACCGCCGCGCAACTTCGGCTGGGGAAAGTTCGCGCGCAAACAGCCATCCCTGGAGCAGGTCGCAGCCGGCCTCCAGCATTGCAGCGCACTGCGCCGGTGTCTCGATCCCCTCGGCAACGACAGTCATGCCGAGCACCCGTGCCAGCGCGAGGCTCGCCTGCAGCATCGCCTCGGAGGCCGGATCCTTGGTCGCCTGCACCACGAGGCTGCGATCGATCTTGAGCCGGTCGAACGGGTAGCGGCGCAGGAACCCCATCGAGGCGTAGCCGGAGCCGAAATCATCGAGGCAGAGGGTCACGCCGAGCGCCCGG
>CALLWN010000219.1 GCA_938016505.1 uncultured Sphingomonadaceae bacterium | reverse complement strand
CTGACGGCCAGCGCGGCCGCATCCCCGGCTGGGCGGAGCTGAACCTCGCCCTTTCCTACGGCCCGCCCGGCGGCAGCTGGGAAGTCTTCGCAACGGTCAAGAACCTGGCCGACCGGCTCGTCATCGTCGACCGCTCGCGCGGCACCCTTCCCGGCATGCCGCGCCTCGTCCAGGCGGGAGCCCGGATCGTCTTCTGAAGGCGCGTGCACCCAAAAGGAAAGGGGGCGCGGACCCGCGTCCGCGCCCCCTCCTGCACAGCAGCCCGGGAGGGCTCAGGCCGTGACGGTTTCCAGCGCCCGCCGGCGGCGCAGCCCCGCGCCGACGATGCCGAAGCCCGCGATCATCAGCGCCCAGCTGGCCGGCTCGGGCACCACGCCGCCAACGCCCATCGCCCGCTCGATCACGGTCGAGACGGCAGTGTTGTCGATGTAGCGGCCGTCATTGAAGCCGAGCCCGGCAAAGGTGCCGCCGAAGCCGTTGGCAAGACCCGGGTCGATCCCGACGACGAAGTCGTAGAAATGCTCGGCGCCCGCGCCATGCGCCCACAGCAGCGTGTTCTCGTTGGTGTGGGTGCCATAGTGCCAACGCACGCCCGGGAGCACGCCCGCACCGCGGTTCTCGATCGGCTGGAACGGGATGGTGTCCGAGTTCGGGCCCATCGGCATGCCGTTGCCATGGTCGGTCAGCACGATGATGAGCGTCTCGTCCCAAGAGGAGTTGGTGTTCACCCAGTTGACCGCAGCCGAGATCGAGCGGTTGAAATCCACCTGCTCCTCGATGATGCGCCCGGTGTTGTTGCCGTGCGCCATCCAGTCAACCGCGCCGCCCTCGACCATCAGGAAGAAGCCCTTGTCGGATGCAGTCGAGAGATGGTTGATCGCACCCACCGTCATGGTGACAAGCGTCGGCACCGTGTCGATGAACTTCACGCCCGAGGGGTTGGCCGGGTCGGCGCCAAGCACCGCGTCGCTGCGGTTGGCCTGCAGCGTCGCCTGGACCGGGGCGATTCCCCACACCGGGCCCGTGAAGCTCAGCGTGCCGGCGGCGAGCGCCTCGAACTCCGCCTTGGTCTCGATGAAGTTGAAACCCGAGCTGCCCGACTTCAGCAGGTCATACTGGGCGACGCTCATGTAGGTCGTGCTCGGGGTCGTGCGCGCGACGCCATTGTTGTTGAACCAGGGGTGGCCGCCACCCATCACCACGTCCAGCGTGCCCGAGGTCAGCATCTGCTCGGTGATCTGATGGTAGTTGTTCCGGCTGATGTTCTGCGCCCCGAAGGCCGCAGGCGTGGCGTGGCTGAACGGCACCGAGCTGATCGCGCCGGTGGCGTAGCCAAGCGCCTTCAGATCCTGGGTGATGAACGGCACCGCGTTCGCAAAGTCGTCGAAGTTGATCGCGTTGTTGTAGGTCTTGACGCCCGAGGCAATCGCGGTGCCAGCCGCCGCCGAGTCGGGGTAGTTCTGCTTCACATACTGGTAACCGGCGAAAAAATTGCTGTCGCCGGTCGACGTTTCTGCCCATGCCTTGACCGGATCATAGCTGACCTGGGGAATGCCGGTGCCGGTCGGCGTGGTCGAGGTGTTCAGCGGGTAGGTGGTCATGCCGAGCTTGACCGCGAACAAGTCATAGGGCTGCATGCCCTTGGCGCCATATTCCCAGTAGGACGCCATGTCCCAGGTGCCCCAGCTGGCGCCATCGGAAATGAACAGGATGACGTTCTTGGCGCGCGGCGCCGAGGCCGAGGCCGGAAGGTTGGCCGCGATCGGGGCCGAGAGCGTCTGGGCCGAAGCCGGGACGACGGTTGTCAGGAGGGCAAGCGCAAGGCTTGCCCGAAGCGGACGCGAAATCATGTCAGTCTCCATCGCTTGGGTCATGCCCCCGAACCAAGCCGAGGAATCGGCTGCCCGGATGCACTCAGCCTAGTGACGTCAGAATGTTAAAACTTGGTTAATGATTTCTTGAGGTCCGGTGAAACCTCGACCCTCCGACGCATGTGCCTCAGGGCCGGCGCCACCGTTGCGGTCGGGCAGGCTGGGGCTCAGCCACGCGCTCGGCCTTCAGCCCGTGATGCCGTTCGAGCAGCTCCACGAGGTTTCCCGGCCCGGCAAGATGCCCTGCTCCCACCGCCAGGAACACCCGGCCGGGGCTCTCCATCCGCCTCGCGATCCATGCCGCCCACCGCGCGTTGCGATCCCCGACCAGCATCTGCCGCAGCATCGGCGAGCCCTCGAAATCGGCGTTGACCCGATCGGCCAGCAGGTCGGTTCGCCCGGCGAGCCAGTCTGCGACCATCGCCTTCGCCTCGTCCTGCGACGTCTCCAGCCCGTCGAGCGTCGCAATGAGAAACAGCCGCTGGTCGGCTTCGGAGAGCGCGTCGAAATAGGCCAGCTGCGGCTCCACCGTCTCGAGCCCCTCGACCGGAATCCTGCGGATGCGCGCGCGCTCGGTCAGCACCGCCTCCACCCCGATCGCCGGGTCGAGCCCGTCAGCCGCCGACTGCAGGTTGGCGAGCGTGAGCGCCACGTACCAGGTCTTGAACTGGTCGAGCGGGCCCGGGTTGAGCCGGGCCAGCGCGGCCTCGAGCGCCGGCCGGCTCGTCTCTGGCACCCGCCCGGCGAGCGGTTCGGGCTGCGCCCGGCGCGCCATCCTCAGCGTGAGCCCCATCATCGCGAGCGGGTCCGCAGGGAGCACGGTCTCGAGCACCAGCAGATCGGACCCGTCCAGCGCTTCGAGCACATGCGGCCGGAACCAGCCCGTGCCGCGCGGCAGGGCATGGACCGTTCCGAAGATGTGGATGACGGTGTCGGCGTCGCGCACCACCCAAAGCGCCGGAGCCGCTGGTGACGCTGGCGCCGGCGCTGGCGCCGGGCGCGCCGCGCCTGCCGGCGCCGGAAGCGCGAGCAGCAGCGCAACCAGCAGGAGAAGCCGCATCAGCCTGCCGCCGCGCCTCGCTCTCCCCCCGGGTCTGCCGCCGCCGCTGGCCCCTTCGCCGGCCAGTAGCGCTCCTTCAGCAGCCGCTTGTAGAGCTTGCCAGTATCGTGGCGCGGCAGCTCGGGGTCGAAATCCACGCTCTTCGGGCACTTGATGTGGGAAAGCCGCGCCCGGCACCAGGCGATCAGCTCGGCCTCCAGCTCCGGCCCGGCGTCGGCCCAGTGGCGCGGCTGCACCACCGCCTTCACGGCCTCGCCAAGCTCCTCGTCGGGCACGCCGATCACCGCGACATCGGCCACCTTCTCGTGCATCACCAGCACATCCTCGGTTTCCTGCGGATAGACATTCACTCCGCCCGAAATGATCATGTAGCTCGCCCGATCGGTCAGGAAGAGATAGCCATCCTCGTCCACATAGCCGATGTCGCCGAAGGTCGCGCCATGCTCGCCCGTCACTTCGGCGGTCTTCTCCGGGGCATTGTGGTAGGCAACCGGCGGACCGCCATGGAAGAAGATCCGCCCCTCGCGTCCCGGCGGCAGGAGGTTGCCGGCCTCGTCGAGAATGCGGATCTCTCCCAGCAGCGATTTCCCGACGCTGCCCTTCTTCTTCAGCCATTCCTGCGGAGTGATGGCAGTGAAGCCCGCGCCCTCGGTTGCCGAATAATATTCGTAGATCTTCGGCCCCAGCCATTCGATCATCCGTTCCTTCACTTCGATCGGGCAGGGGGCCGCGGCATGGATGATCGCCTCGAGCGAGGAGAGGTCGTGGGCGGTCCGCTCCGCCTCCGGCAGCTTCAGGATCCGCACGAACATGGTCGGCACCACCTGGCTGTGGGTCACCCGGTGTCGCTCGATGAGGGCAAGATAGAAGGCCGGGTCGAACTTCTCCATCACGACGACCGTGCCGCCGAACTTGTGGACCGACATGCAGTAGCGCAGCGGCGCTGCATGGTAGAGCGGCGCGGGCGAGAGATAGACCATGCCCGGCCGGAAGCCGAACAGCATCCCGACCATGCCGGTCAGCGCATCCGGCTGGTCGATCGGCCCTTCCGGCAGCGGGCCGATGATCCCCTTGGGCCGCCCGGTCGTTCCGCTCGAATAGAGCATGTCGCGCCCCGCGCTCTCATCGGCGATCCGCGTTTCCGGCTGGGCGGCAAGACTGTCCTCGAGGCTGGCGAAGCCCTCGATCTCGCCGCCGCGGGCAAAGCGGTGCGGCACCCCGGGCAGGTCGCGCGCCACGCCCTCGAGCTCGGCCGAAACCACGAGCAGCTTCGCGCCGGAGTCCTTCACGATATAGCCGGCCTCGTCGGCGGTGAGCTTGGTCGAGATGCAGGTGTAGATGAGGCCCGAGCGCTGCGCCGCCCAGCACAGCGGCAGATAGTCGATGTTGTTGAGCATCATGTAGGCAACGGTGTCGCCGCGCCTCAGACCGCAGGCGCGGAACAGCTGGGCGGCCTGGTTCGAGCGGGCCTCGAGCCCGGCATAGCTGAGCGACTTGCCCGTCCCGCCCATGATGATGGCAGGCGTGTCGGGCTGGCTTGCGGCGTGATGAAATGGGTGCACGGTTGAACCTCCCTCCGTCCCGCTTCTAGAGACTAAAGCCGGGGAAGGGAGAGGCCATGACGACCACGCACACGCGCACCTGCCACATCTGCGAGGCCAATTGCGGCCTCCTCATCGAACTCGAGGGCACCAGGGTGGTCGCGATCCGCGGCAATCCCGATGATGTGCTCTCGCGCGGCCACATCTGCCCCAAGGCGACCGCGATCGCCGACCTCGAGACCGACCCCGACCGGCTGCGCACGCCGATGAAGCGCGTCGGCGCCGACTGGGCACCCGTCTCCTGGGACGAGGCCTTCGCCGACATCGGCGCCCGCTACGCAGCGCTCAAGGCCGCCGGCTTCGAAGGCGCGCTCTACATCGGCAACCCGACTGCCCACAATTACGCGCTCGGCATGGCCTTGCCCGGGCTCAAGAAGGCGCTCGCCACCCCCAATGTCTTCTCTGCCTCGACCGTCGACCAGATTCCCCAGCAGCTCATCAACATGTGGATGTTCGGCCACAATGCGCTCTGGCCCATCCCCGACATCGACCGCACCCACCTCATGGTCATCGTTGGCGGCAACCCGCTCGCCTCCAACGGCTCGACCTGGACCGTGCCCGACCTGAAGGCGCGCATCCGCGATCTCCACGCGCGCGGCGGCCGGCTCGTCGT
>CALLWN010000218.1 GCA_938016505.1 uncultured Sphingomonadaceae bacterium | reverse complement strand
TCGAAACCGCAGTCGCCGCCGGCCAGTTCAAGACCCTCGCTGCAGCGCTCGGCGCCGCCGGCCTCGTCGACACGCTGAAGGGCCCGGGCCCCTTCACCGTCTTCGCCCCCACCGATGCGGCCTTCGCCAAGCTTCCCGCCGGCACGGTCGAGAACCTGCTCAAGCCCGAGAACAAGCCGCTCCTGACCTCGATCCTCACCTACCATGTGGTTCCCGGCAAGACGATGTCGTCGGCGCTCGCCGGCAAGACGCTCGAGGTCGCAACCGTCAATGGCGCCAGGGTGAAGATCGACGGCACCAATGGCGTCCGCGTCAACGAGGCCAGCGTGACCACGGCCGACGTCGCCGCCTCCAACGGTGTCATCCACGTGATCGACACCGTCATCCTGCCGCCCAACAACTAGGGCGCAAACCGCCCCGGCCGGACCCGTTCCGGCCGGGGCGCCCCGCTCAGCGCGGGCTCATCCGGATCGCGCCGTCGAGCCGCACATCCTCGCCGTTGAAATAGCTGTTGCGGCACATCTCGAGCGCAAGGCTCGCATATTCCTCGGGCATGCCCAGCCGCTTGGGAAAGGGCACCTGGGCGGCCAGCGCATCCTTCACATTCTGCGGCGCGCCCTGCAGCAGCGGCGTGTCGAAGATGCCGGGCAGGATCGTGTTCACCCTGATGCCCTCGCTCGAGAGGTCGCGGGCGATCGGCAGGGTCATGCCGACAACGCCTCCCTTCGAGGCCGAATAGGCCGCCTGGCCGATCTGGCCATCCTCCGCCGCCACGCTCGCGGTGTTGATGATCACGCCACGCTCGCCAAAGTCGTTGAGCGGCGGCAGCGTCATCATCCCCGCCGCCGACTTGGCGATGCAGCGGAAGGTGCCAACCAGGTTGATCTGGATGATGAGGTTGAATGCATCCAGCGGGAAGTGCCGGATCGCACCCGTGGCCTTGTCGCGGCTCGCCGTCTTGATGGCATTGCCGGTGCCGGCGCAGTTGACAAGGATCCGCTCCTGGCCGAGTGCCGCGCGCGCCTTCTCGAACCCGGCATCGACCGACGCCTCGTCGGTCACATTGACCTGGCAGAAGACCCCGCCCACCTCGGCTGCAACCGCCTCGCCCTTCTCGGCATTCAAATCGAAGATGGCAACCTTCACGCCCTCCTTCGCCAGCGCCCGCGCCGTGGCTGCACCAAGGCCCGAGGCCCCGCCCGTCACCACCGCCGTCAGTCCGTTGAGTTCCATGCACTCGGCTCCCTTGCTCGAAATGTCCGAGCCCTAGGCCGGGCTGCCACAGCTTTCCCCTCCCACGCTTGGGAGGGACGTCAGGTGTCGGGCGAGCCGGTCGGTCGGTTCTCGGCCCGCACCAGCCGCTCGCGCAGCGCGATGAAGATGGTGGAGGCAAGGATCACCCCGCCGCCGAGCAGGGTCAGCGCGTCATAGCGCTCGCCGAACAGCAGCACGCCCGCCAGCGTGATCAGCCCGAAGCGCACGAAGTCGAACGGCATCACCGCACTCGCCTCGGCGGCCGCAAAGGCCTGCGAGAGCGCAAGCTGCCCGGCCGCAGCGCAGGCGCCCAGCGCGACCAGCAGCGGCCACAGCCGCCCATCCGGCCAGACCCCGAACGGGATGGCAACCAGGAACGAGACCGGCAGCATCAGCACGAACGACCAGGCCGCGACCGCGCGCGGGTCGTCGGTCGCGGTCAGCGCCTTGATCGCAACCAGCGAGAAGGCTGTCGCCAGCGCCGAGACGACCGCCGCCCACAGCCCCGGGGTCATCTCCGTCGCCCCCGGCCGCAGCACCAGCAGCATCCCGGCAAAGCCCATCAGCAGCGCGACCGACCGCCACAGCCGGACCCGCTCGCCGAGGAACAGCACCGCGCCGATGGTCGCGAACAGGGGGGCCGTGTAGTTGATCGCAAGCACGGTCGCCAGCGGCGCATTGGCAACGGCATAGAAGGTGCCATAGGTCGCAAGCAGACCCGAGGCGGCGCGGCGCATGTGCCCGGGCGCCCGCTCCGGCTTCAGAAGGCCCGGGGTCAAAAGCAGCATCGGCGCAAGCCACGCCAGGCCCACGAGGTTGCGCCAGAAGACGATCGCCATCGGGTGCATCGCCTCGGAAATGAGGCGGATGAAGACCCAAAGCCCTGCAAAGGCCACGCAGGCAAGCACCATCCACGCCGGCCCGCGAAGCGCGGGCGAAAGCGGCAGGCCCACCCCGGGCGGCACCGCTCAGTGGGCGAAGTGGCGCATGCCGGTCATCACCATGGCAAGCCCGCGTTGGTCGGCCGCCGCGATCACCTCGGCGTCCCTCACCGAGCCACCCGGCTGGATCACCGCCGTCGCCCCGGCCTCGGCCGCCACGATCAGCCCGTCGGCAAACGGGAAGAAGGCATCGGATGCGACCACGCTGCCGATTGTCCGGGGCTCGGCCCAGCCGGCGGCGGCCGCCGCCTCGCGCGCCTTGGCAGCAGCGATCCGCGCCGAGTCGAGCCGGCTCATCTGGCCGGCCCCGATCCCGGCCGTCGCGCCATCCTTCGCATAGACGATCGCGTTCGATTTCACATGCTTGGCAACCGTCCAGGCAAAGCGCAGGTCAGCCATCTCGGCCCCGGTCGGCGCACGCTTCGTCACCACCCGCATCTCCTCGAGCAGCCGGCTGTCGCGCTCCTGCACCAGGTAGCCGCCGGAAATGCTGCGCAGCACGAGCCCGCCCCCTGCCGGGTCGGGAAGCGGCAGCAGCAGCAGCCGGAGGTTCGGCCGCCTGGCCAGCGCCGCGCGCGCCCCGGCGTCGGCGTCGGGGGCGATCACCACTTCGGTGAAAAGCTCGGCGATCGCCTCCGCGGTTGCAACATCGAGCGGCCGGTTCATCGCGACAATCCCGCCGAAGGCCGAGACCGGGTCGCAGGCGCGCGCTGCCCTGAGCGCCTCCTCGAGCGTGCCGGCCGTTGCAACTCCGCACGGGTTGGCATGCTTGATGATCGCAACCGTCGGCCCCGCCTCGCGGAACTCGGCAACCAGCCGGAGCGCGCCCTCGGCATCGTTGAGGTTGTTGTAGGACAGCGCCTTGCCCTGCACCGGCTCCACCTGCGCCAGCCCGATGGCCGGCCCGTTTGCCGCATAGACCGCAGCCGCCTGATGCGGGTTCTCGCCATAGCGCAGGGTGTGGATCCGGCGCGCAGCAATCGGCAGCACGGCCGGAAACTTCTCCCCGTCCCCGGCAAGCGCGAACCAGGAGGCGATCGCAGCGTCATAGGCCGCGGTCGCCTGGAACGCCCTTGCCGCCAGCCGCCGGCGCGTGGCGAAGCCGAGCGCGCCGCCCGCACCCGCCATTTCCTCGAGCACCGCCGGATAGTCCGCCGGGTCGGTCACGACCGCAACGAACGCATGGTTCTTCGCCGCCGAGCGCAGCATCGCCGGCCCGCCAATGTCGATGGTCTCGACGATCACGTCGCGCGGCGCACCGCGCGCGACCGTCGCCTCGAACGGGTAGAGGTTGACAACGAGAAGGTCGATCGGCGCAATCCCGTGCGCCTCGGCAGCCGCCCGGTGGCCGGCATCGTCCCGGAGCGCGAGAAGCCCGCCATGGACCGCCGGGTGCAGCGTCTTCACCCGCCCGTCCATCATCTCGGGGAACCCGGTCAGCTCGGCGACATCGCGCACGGCAAGCCCTTCGGCCCTCAGCGCCGCCGCGGTCCCCCCGGTCGAGACCAGCTCGATCCCGTGACCGGCGAGCCCCCGGGCGAAGTCGGCGAGCCCGGTCTTGTCGGATACGGAGAGAAGCGCGCGGCGCACGCGCACGAGGTCGGTCATGGCAACCCCCCTTGGACTTGCAAGCCCCACGCCCCTGCCCCAGCCGGCGGGGCGGGGCAAGCGCAGGGCGCCCATGCGCGTCAGTTGCGGCTCTGGCGGCGGAACGCCCAGGCCAGCGCCGGCGGCGCCGCGCGCCCGGCCATGCCCAGGATGACCAGCTGCCGGGTCGGCTTCACCTCGCCCTGCCAGTCGACCGTCACGCTCGGCTCGATCGCGAGGCGAAAGGCGGGCGGCAGGCTCGCCCGGAACGACCAGGCAACCGCATCCCTCGGCCGCGCCCCGGCTATCCGGATGAGCGCCCCGCTCGCATCCTCGGTCAGCGAGACAACCGCGCCGGCAGCGAGGTGGAACCTGACAGCAACCGGCACCGGCTCGCCGCCGGGCCGGCGCAGGCCGGGCGCGGCCAGCAGCCGGTCCTCGCCGCGCAGATCCTCGCCGCTCGCCGCCAGCCACAGTCGCCGCTGGTGGAGCAGCCCGAACCTGCCCCGGTAGCCATCGTGCACCGCCTCGACCAACTCGCCCTCGGGAAGCACCCGCCGCTCCACGGCAACTTCCTCGACCCCCGCAGGCCGCCTTGCCCCCGGCCCGGCAAGCCGGGTCGAGTTGGTGTCATCCAGCACCAGCGCCGAGTGCGCCGCAGTCGCCCGCAGGCCCGAAGCCAGCGCCTCGGGCAGCGGCAGCGGCGCAACCCCCTCGGGAGCGGCAGCGAAGGCCCCGCCGCAGCTCACCACAACCGGCACCGGCCCGTCCGACATGACGAAGGCGAGCGTCGAGGCGTTGGACTTCGACTCTGCCAGCTCCACGCCGAACCCCTGACCGCCGCGTGCCAAGTCGGTTTGGACCCAAGTCGCATCCCGACCGCAGGTCTTCTTCTCTCATCAACTGCGCCAGCTACTCGCTCT
>CALLWN010000217.1 GCA_938016505.1 uncultured Sphingomonadaceae bacterium | reverse complement strand
CGGGTCGCGGCCATCGGCTACTGCTTCGGCGGCTCGACCGTCCTCGAGCTCGCCCGGAGCGGAAACCCCGACGTGCTTGGCGTCGTCTCGTTCCACGGCGCCCTCGACACGCCGATGAAGGCCGAAGCCGGCAAGGTCACGGCGAAGATCCTCGCCTGCCACGGCGCCGAGGATCCGCTCGTCCCCCACGACCAGCTCACCGGCTTCCTCGCCGAGATGGCGGCCGCGGGCGCAGACTGCCAGACCATCGCCTACACCGGCGCCCAGCACAGCTTCACCAACCCCGAGGCAAACGGCCAGCTGATCCCGGGCGTCATCTACCATGAGCGCACCGATCACCGCTCGTGGCAGGCGATGCAGGATTTCTTTGCCCGCGAAGTCTTCGCCTGAGGGCACGGTCACGGGCAGCCTTGCGGCGCTGCGCCCCCTCGAGGGTGCGTCCCGGGCCGCCGTTGCGGCCGCGCTGGTCGATGCCGAACTCCACGCGCCGCTCCGGGCGCGGGCCCGGCGCGAGCAGGAGATGGAGGCGGCGTGGCAGCAGCTCCACGCCGCCACCCTCCCCATCCTCGAACAGCGGCGGCGCTGGCTCGCCGAGCTGCGCGCCGCCCAGGGCGACCGCTGCGCCTATTGCGGCTGCACCTTCGAGGCCGGCACCCCGCGCCGCGCCACCGTCGACCATGTGGTCGCGCTGGCGCGCGGCGGCCCCGACACCCGCGCCAACTGCGTCGCCGCCTGCCAGCGCTGCAACGAGCTGAAGCGCGACATGGACGTGGCGCTGTTCCGCAAATATCGCCCGTGGCTCGCAGGCGAGACCCGCGATCCCCCGCCCCGCAGCGAGCCCTGACCGAAGCCGCCCGCCTCAGGCCCGCAGCAGCTCGTTGATCGCGGTCTTGGCCCGCGTCTGGGCATCCACCCGCTTCACGATCACCGCGCAGGCCAGCGCCGGCCCGCCGGAAGGGTCGGGAAGCGAGCCCGGCACCACCACGGCATAGGGCGGCACCTCCCCGCGCAAGACCTCGCCGGTCGCGCGGTCGACGATCTTGGTCGAGGCGCCGAGAAACACGCCCATCGCGATGACCGCGCCTTCGCGCACGATGACGCCCTCGGCCACTTCCGAGCGCGCCCCGATGAACACGCCGTCCTCGATGATGACGGGCGCGGCCTGCAGCGGCTCGAGCACGCCGCCAAGGCCCACCCCGCCGGAGATGTGGCAGTCCGCCCCCACCTGGGCGCAGCTGCCGACGGTCGCCCAGGTGTCGACCATCGTGCCCGCGCCCACCCGCGCGCCGATGTTGACGAAACAGGGCATCAGCACTGCGCCGGGCGCCACGAACGCGCCGCGGCGCACCACCGCACCCGGCACCATGCGGAAGCCGGCGGTGTCGAACCGGGCCGCGTCCCAGCCGGCGGTCTTCGGCGCCACCTTGTCGAACGCCGGCGCCGGCCCGCCCGCCACCACCCGGTTCGGCTCCAGCCGGAACGAGAGCAGCACCGCCTTCTTGATCCATTCATGGACCAGCCAGCCGTCGGGGTCAGGTTCGGCCACCCGGAGCGCGCCCGAATCAAGCCCCTCGAGCACGGCGTCCACCGCCTCGCGCACCGGCCCGCGCGTGGCAGGCGAAAGCGAAGCGCGCGCCTCCCAAGCCTCCTCGATCGCGGCCTGAAGCGAATCGGTCATGGCAAGAGGGTCTCCAGAAAATGGGTCAGGTCGTGGGTCTCATGGTCGACAAAGGCCGGCGAATGGCCATGGGCGCCCCGCTCCGAGCCATTGTTCACCCACAGCGTCGTCATGCCGCGGGCCTTGGCCGGCATCAGGTTGTGGGCCATGTCCTCGGCAAGGAAGCTCCGCCCGGGAGCCAGCCCGAACCGGGCCACCAGGCTGTCATAGGCCCGATCGTCGGGCTTGGGGTGCCAGCCCATCGCCTCGATGTCGTGGATCGCCTCGAAGCAGTCGAGAATCCCGAGCGCGCCGAGCACCCGCTCGGCATAGGCGAGGTCGCCGTTGGTGAAGACGAACCGTCGGCCCGGCAGCGCGCGCAATGCCGCCCGCAACCCCCGGTCGGGTGCCAGCACCGAGAAGTCGATGTCGTGGACGAAGCCGAGAAACTCGTGCGGGTCCACATCGTGACTCAACATCAGGCCCCGCAGTGTCGTTCCATGCTCGTGGAAATAGCGTTTCTGAACCGCCCGCGCGCCCTCCCGGTCGAGCCCGAGCAGCCGGCCGACATAGGCTTCCATGCGGCGGTCGATCTGGGCGAACAGGTTGACGGAGGCCGGGTAGAGCGTGTTGTCCATGTCGAAGAGCCAGCTCTCCACGTGGGCGAGCGCCGCCCGCGGGTCGGGTCGGGGCGACGGGCTCTCGGCAAGGGGTCGGTGCATGCCGGCCCTTTGGCAGGCCGGAACTCGGGAGTGAAGCCATGACGACCCCCCGCCCCCTCATCCTCGCCCTCCTCGCCGGCGCAGCGCTCGCCGGCTGCGCCTCCTCCGGCACGGCACCCCCGCCCACCACGCCCGCAGTCGCCCCGCCCGCGCCCGCCCCCGCGCCGACCCCCACGCCGGCCACGAGCCTCGACACGCCCGAGTACCGCCGCACCGCAACGGCAACCGGCTCCAACGTGCTTCCCGTCTGGGCGGCAGGCCACGAGGGCCGCGGTGTCACCGTCGGCATCGTCGACACCGGGATCGCCCTCGACAGCCCGGAGTTCACTGGCCGGATCGCAGCCACCAGCCGCGACGTGACCGGCGCCGGCCGCCCGATCCGCGACGAGGACGGCCACGGCACCGCCGTTGCTGCTGTGCTCGCCGCCGCCCGCAACGACCGCTCGATCGTCGGGATCGCGCCGCAGGCAACGCTCGCCATCATGCGCGGCGACCGCGCCGGAAGCTGCTCGACCGAGCAGGGCTGCGGCTTCACCGACACGTCGCTCGCCGCCGGGGTCAACGCGGCAGTCGATGCCCGCGCCCGGGTCATCAACATCTCGCTCGGCGGCTCCTCCGGCTCGTCGTCGGTCCGAAGCGCCTGGGCCCGGGCCACCGGCGCCGGCACCATCCTCGTCATCGGCGCCGGCAACGATTCCGCCGCCGAAGTGGACCCGCTGCCGCGCTCGGCACTCCAGGCCGCCAATCCCGCGCTCGTCATCGTGGTGGGCGCGGCAACGGCCGCAGGCGAGATCGCCGGCTTCTCCAACCGCGCCGGCGCCGCCCAGGCCAACTATCTCCTTGCGCCGGGCGCCTCGGTCAGGAGCTTCGACCATGAGGGCCGCGAGTTCTTCTATTCCGGCACCTCGCTCGCCGCCCCCGTGGTCGCGGGCGCGGCCGCGCTCCTTGCCGGCGCCTTTCCCAACCTCACAGGCGCCCAGATCGTCGAGCTCCTCCTCATCACCGCCGACGACAGGGGCGCGCCAGGCATCGACCCGGTCACCGGCCGCGGCCTCCTCAACATCGGCCGCGCCTTCCAGCCCCAGGGTCCGACGACGCTCGCCGGCAGCCGCACCCCGGTCTCGCTCGCCGCCAACGGCAGCCTCGGTCCTGCGCTGGGCAGCTCGTTCGGCATCGCACTCGGCAAGGTCGCGATCGAGGATGGCTATGGCCGGCCCTACTCGCTCGCGATCGGCGAGACGCTCCGCCCCGCCGCCCCGGCCCGCCTCGGCGGCGCGCTGCTCGACGCCGAGGTCGCCACCACGGCCGTCGCGCTCCCGGCTGGGCCGGTCACGCTCGCGCTCACCGGGGCCACCCGCGCCCACCTGCCGGGCCTCCCCGCCGGCGCCGACCCGGATGCCGCGCTCGGCCTCGCCCACAGGGGCCTCGGTCCCTTCTCGGCGGCAACGGCGCGCCTTGCCGATGGCGGCGTCGCCGTCTCCACGGGGCCGCTCAGCCTCGCCGCCGGAACCGGCGCTGCCGCCCCCTCGCTTCCCGGCGAAACCGCGCGTCCGGGCCTCGTCGCGCCCGACGCGCTCGGGATTGCGGCCGGCGCCGGCGCCATCCGCGACCGGCTCTCCGGCTCGGCGCGGCTCGGCCGCGTCGCGCTTGCCATCGGCCACACCCGGTTCGGCGCGGCCCGGGCCCTGCCCGGCGCAGCCGGGGACCCCCGCCCCGACACCCGCCGCACCACGCTTGCGCTCGCCGCCCATGCCGGCGCGGTCGCGCTCGCCGCACAGTTTGCAACCGAGGACGAGCGCGGCAGCCTTCTCGGCAGCCGGTTCGGCCCGGCCTTCGGCGTCACCGGCGCGGAAAGCCGCTACGCCGGCGGCGCGCTCGGCCTTGGCCTCGGCCCCCTCGATCTTCGCCTCGCCGCCAGCCGCGGCTGGCACATGCCGCGCGTCACCGGCACCGGCCTCATTGCCGAGGCATCGCCCCTCGCCTCGACCGCCTGGTCGGCCGAACTCGCGGCACCGCTCGGCCCTGGCCGGCTCAGCCTCGTCGCCGCCGGGCCGCAGGCGCTCTCGGGCGGCGTGCTCACGCTCGTTCCCGCACCCGGCGAGACGCGCCGCGCACCAGTGCCGGCCGGCCCGCGCGAAACGCTGGTGGAAGGCGGCTACACCCTCGGCCCGCTCGCCCTTTCGCTCTATCACCGCGGCAATGCCGGCCATGTCGAGGGCCTGGCCGATACCGGCGGCGCAGTCAGGCTCCGCCTCCGCTTCTGAGGCATCCACAGGGCGTCCACAGAAGCGCCCCCGGCCATTTTCGGGCCGCCGGCAGGGCGCCCGCTTGCGCCCCGGCCCGCCCCGCGCGACAGACCCAACATGGCCACCCAGCTCCGCCCTCCCGCCGAACCCGCGCCAGAGGACCCGGCGCTCCCGGTCAACATCGAGGCGGAAAAGGCGCTGCTCGGCGCGCTCCTCATCGAGAACCGCCTGCTCGAGGAGCTTGGCGTGCCGCTCGACGAGGCCCATTTCGCCGAGCCGCTCCACGGCCGCATCTTCGCCCAGATCCGCCGCCTCACCGACCAGAACATGCTGGCAAGCCCGGTCACGCTGAAGCCGCTGTTCGCTGCCGACCCGGCGCTCGCCGAGCTCGGCGGCCAGGCCTATCTCGCCGGCCTGGTCGAGGATCCTGCCGTCGTCCTCCTCGCGAAGGACTGCGCCCGCCAGATCCACGATCTCGCCCTCCTGCGCGCCCTCATCCGGGTCGGCACCGATCTCGTCACCCGTGCCGCCGACACCTCGGCCGAGATCGCGCCGCGCCAGCAGATCGAGGAGGCCGAGCAGGCGCTGTTCCGCATCGCCGACGCCGGCGATGTCTCGGGCGGCGCCCAGAGCTTCGCCTCTGCCGCCGAGAAGGCGGTCCGCATGATCGCGCGCGCCAAGCGCTCGGGCGGCCACATCTCGGGGCTCACCACCGGCTTCTCGGGCCTCAACCGCCAGCTCGGCGGGCTCCAGCGCTCCGATCTCGTCATCCTCGCCGGCCGCCCGGCGATGGGGAAGACCGCGCTCGCCACCAACATCGCAGTCAACGCCGCCTGGCGCCACGTGCTCGACCGCGAGGCCGGAACCGACTCCGGCACCGGCGCCCCGGTCGCCTTCTTCAGCCTCGAGATGTCGGCCGACCAGCTCGCCGCCCGGGTGCTCGCCCAGCGCGCCCAGCTCAACAGCGAGCGCCTGCGAAAGGGCGAGATCAGCCAGGACGAGTTCAATCGCCTTGCCCGCGCCGCCGACGAGCTCCAGAACCTCCCCCTCATCATCGACGACACGCCCGCCCTCACGGTTGCCGGGCTCAGGACCCGCGCCCGCCGCCTCAGGCGCCAGCGCAACATCGGCATGGTCGTCGTCGACTATCTCCAGCTCCTCCAGGGCACCTCGCGCCAGGCCGATGGCAGCCGGGTCCAGGAAATCAGCGAGATCACCCGCGGCCTCAAGACGCTGGCGAAAGAGCTGGACGTCCCCGTCCTTGCGCTGTCCCAGCTCTCCCGCCAGGTCGAGGGCCGGCCCGACAAGCGGCCCCAGCTCGCCGACCTCCGGGAATCGGGCACCATCGAACAGGATGCCGACATCGTCCTGTTCGTGTTCCGCGAGGAATATTATCACGCCCAGAAACGCCCCTCGGACCCGGCCTCCGACGAATTCCGCAAGTGGCAGGAAGAGGAGTATCGGCTGCGCGGGCTTGCCGAAGTCATCGTCGGCAAGAACCGCCATGGCTCGACCCGCATCATCGACATGGTGTTCATGAGCGAATATGCGAGCTTCGGCGACGCCGCCGAAGACGCCTGAGCCTTCCCCTCCCTGCCCGATCCTGCAAGCCCCGCAGCCATGGACTTTCATTCCGACAATGCCGCCGGCGTCCACCCGGCCGTGCTCGAGGCGGTCGCGGCTGCGCAAGGCCCCTGCGCGTCCGGCTACGATTCCGACCCCTGGTCGGCCCGGCTCGACGCCGCCTTCTCCGCGCTGTTCGAAACACCGACCCGCGCCTTCCCCGTCCCGTCCGGCACTGCCGCCAACGCGCTCGCGCTCGCTGCCATGGTTCCGCCCTGGGGCGGCATCCTCGCCCACACCCACGCCCATATCGAGGTCGACGAGGCCGGCGCCGTCCCCTTCTTCACCCACGGCGCCTCGCACATCCTCGTCCACGGCGAGGCCGGCAAGCTCACGGTCGAGGGCCTTGCCGACGCGCTCGCCCGCCGCCGCGGCGATGTCCACCAGGTCCAGCCGGCTGCCCTCAGCCTCACCAACGCAACCGAATGGGGCACCGTCTACACCCCTGCCGAAGTGGCAGCGCTTGCCGGCTTCGCAAAAGCGCGCGGCCTCCGCGTCCACATGGATGGCGCCCGCTTTGCCAACGCAGTCGCAAGCCTCGGCTGCGCGCCTGCCGATCTCACCTGGCGCGCCGGCGTCGACATGCTCGCCTTCGGCTTCATCAAGAACGGCGGCATGACGAGCGAGGCCATCCTCTGCTTCACGCCAGGCCTGGCCGAAACGCTCCCGGTGCGCCGCAAGCGCGCCGGCATGATGCCATCCAAGGGCCGGTTCGCCGCCGCCCAGCTCCTCGCCATGATCGAGGGCGGCATCTGGCTCGACAACGCCCGCCGCGCCAATGCGCTTGCAGCCCGGCTGGCGGCCGTGGCCCGGCCGCGCCTCCTCTGCCCGGTCGAGGCCAACAGCCTGTTCATCCGCCTGTCCCCGCCCGAGAAGGCCGCGCTCAGGGCCGAGGGCTTCGGCTTCCACGACTGGGAGCTCGCCGGGCCCGATGCCGCCCGCCTCGTCGTCCGCTGGGACCAGGACGAGGCTGCAGTCGAGGCGCTCGCGCGCGCGCTCGCAGCGCGTGCCTGACCAGCCCGGCCCGCAGCCGCCCCCCATGCCCGACCGCCGCGCCGCCTTCCAGTTCGTCGCCGTCGTCCTCATCTGGGGCACGACCTGGATCGTCATCAAGGACCAGCTCGCCGCAGTGCCGGTCAGCTGGTCGGTCGCCTACCGGTTCGCGATCGGCGGCGCCACGCTTCTCCTGTGGTGCAAGATCAGGGGCCTGCCGGTCGCCGTCCCGACCGCCGCGCTTCCCTTCCTCGGTCTCCTCGGCCTCATGCAGTTCGTGCTCAACTTCAACTTCGTCTACCGCTCCGAGCTCTACATCCCCTCCGGCATCCCGGCAGTCGCCTTCGCCCTTCTCATGGTCCCCAACGCGCTTATGGCCCGCCTCTTCCTCGGCCGGCGGGTGACGCGCCGCTTCGTCGCCGGGGCCGGGCTCGGCATCCTGGGCGTCGGCCTCCTGTTCGCCCAGCAGCTCGACCTCCCCGGCAGCCGCGACGACACGGTCACCGGCCTTGCCCTCATCGGCGCGGCCGTCATGGCCGCCTCGGTCGCCAATGTCATGCAGGCAAGCCCGGCGGCCACCCGCTTCCCCCCGCTCGCCGGGCTCGGCTGGGCCATGCTGATCGGCGCCACCGTCAACGCCGGCTGGGCGCTGGCCACTGCCGGCCCACCGGCGTGGGACCCACGGCCGAGCTACCTCGCCGGCCTCCTCTTTCTCGCCATTGCCGCAAGCGCGCTCGCCTTCGGCCTCTATTTCGACCTCATCCGCCGGATCGGCCCGGCCGAAGCCGCCTGGACAGGCGTGCCCATCCCCATCCTCGCCATGGCGCTCTCGACCGCGCTCGAAGGCTATCGCTGGACTCCGGCTGCCGTGGCCGGGGCCGCGCTCGCGCTCTCCGGCCTCGTCATCGCGCTGCAGAGCCCCGCGCCCCGGCCTCAGCCGTAGCGGCCGCGCAGATAGGTGAGCGGCGGGCGCTCGGGCGCCGCCCGGAAACTCTCGATCAGGCCGATCAGCACCACATGGTCGCCGGCGGGCACGTCGTTCGTCAGCCGGCAGGCGAAGTTGGCGGCCGCCCCCTCGAGCAGCGGCACGCCCGATTCCGAATCCACCCACGCCCCTTCGCCGAACCGGTCGACCCCGCGCCGGGCGAAGCGCTCGGCCAGCGCCCGCTGGTCGGCCGCCAGCACCGAAACACCAAAGCGCCCGCTCTCGCGAATGGCACCAAGGCTCGAGGCGCCCGCCGCCGGGCACACCAGCAGCATCGGCGGGTCAAGGCTGACCGAGGCAAAGCTGTTCGCCGTGAACCCCACGCGCCGCCCGCGCGCATCCGCCGCCGTCACGATCGTGACACCGGTTGCAAAACAGCCAAAGGCATCCCGAAGCGCGCGATGTTCCGCCATCCCCGCTCACAAGCCGGCCACGCGGCGAAACGCAAGCCGGGGGGACCTCGGCCGCTACTTCCCGGTGAAGTTCGCCGGCCGCTTCTGCAGAAAGGCCGCCACGCCTTCGGCAAAATCCGCCGTCCGTCCGGCCAGAAGCTGGTTGCGCCGCTCGACCATCAGCCCCTCGGTCAGCGTCAGGTCCATGCAGTCGCGCATGCCGTGGCGAATGAGCGCAAGCGCCCGCGTCGGGCCCCTGGCAAGCTTCTGCGCGATCTCGGTCGCCCGCGGCATCAGGTCGGCATCCTCGACCACTTCCGAGACAAGCCCCCAGGCAAAGGCCTGCTCGGCCGGGATCCGCTCGCCAAGCATCATCATCCGCGCCGCGCGGGCGCGCCCCACCATCCGCGGCAGGAGCCAGGTCGAGCCCACGTCGGGCACCAGCCCGATGTTCACGAACGCCTGGAGGAAATAGGCGGATTTCGCTGCGACGATGATGTCGCCGGCCAGCGCATAGGAGCAGCCCGCCCCCGCCGCAGGCCCATTGACCGCCGTCACGAACGGCACGGGCAGCGCGAACAGCCGCTCGAGGAGCACGTTGAAATGGGTCTCGAGCACGCCGCCGGCATCGATCGGCCCGCGGCCGCCGCCACCGCCGCCAGCCCCGCCGCCGGAAAGGTCGGCGCCCGAGGAGAAGCCCCGCCCGGCGCCGGTCAAGAGCAGGCAGCGCGCACCCGACACGCCGTCGCGGATCTGGTCGACCGCGCGGATCATCTCGGCGATCACCCCGGTGTGGAGCGAATTGAGCCGGTCGGGCCGGTTGATGGTGAGCGTCGCGACCCCGTCGGCCTCGCTCCACAGGATATGCTCGAAGTCCATCGCCTCTCCCCTTGCCCGAGAACCTGACCAGGCGGGGCTTATGCCGGCGGGCG
>CALLWN010000216.1 GCA_938016505.1 uncultured Sphingomonadaceae bacterium | reverse complement strand
GTACAGGAACTCCGCGCCGCCCTCCCACACCCAGCGCTTCTGCCAGATCGGGGTCGACTCCCGCCCGATCGAGCCACCGATCCGGAACGAGCGGGCATCATAGGCCGGCCGGTCCTCGTTGATGAACTCGGCACCGAACAGCAGGAACCGGTCGCGGCGGCCGAAGTTGGACTTGCGCACGCTTGCCGCGGCGCGCTGCTCCTGGGTGCCGACGACCGCGCGCAGGGTGAGGGCGCCCTCGGGCTTCCAGAGGTTGCGGTTCTGCCAGCGCGCCTCGGCGCGGATCCCCTCGTTGGTCGAGTAGCCAAGCTGGCCCTGGAGGCTGCGCCGCGGCGCGGGCTCGCCCGAAACCTCGATGTCGGCAATCGCCCGGCCCTGCGGGTCGAGCCGGCCGGTGTCGACCGGAGTGACCACGGTGCCCGAAACCAGGCGGGTGGCGATGACGGCGCGGCGGAAATCGTCGACCAGAGCGCCCGACCAGGGGTCGCCCTCGTCGAAGCGGGCGATGACCCGGGCATGGCGCTCGTCGAACGGCCGATGCCCGACGAGCCGGATCGCGCCGAACACCGCCGGCGCACCGAGGATGCCGGTCAGGAGATAGTCGCCGGTCCGGCTGTCGTCGTCGACAACGATGTCGCGCGGGCCGAGGTCGGCGAACGGGAAGCCGCTTTCGGCAAGACGCAACTTGTAGCGGGCCTCGGCTTCCTCGACCTCCGACAGGCGCAGCGGTTGCCCCGGCATCAGGTCGAAATCGGCGACGAGCTCCGGCCGGCCTTCGGGCACGGCGTCGATCGCGATCTCGCGCCAGCGGTAGCGCGGGCCGGGCGTGACCCTGACCGCCACGTCGCGCCGGCCCTCGCCCTCGCCAAGCCCAACCGCGACTTGGGGGGCGAACCAGCCCTCGCCCTTGAGGAGGTCGCGGATGAGCTTCTCGTCGGTCCGCAGCCGGTTGGCGAGCTCGAGCCCGGTCACCGGCTCCGACTGGCCGCGCCACAGCGTCGAGAGCGCCCTGTAGTCAGGCTCGACCCCGGTGCCGCCAAGGCCGGTCACCTCGAGCCGGTAGGCGAAGGGCAGGTCGGGCGCCCGGTCGCCCACCAGCGCGCGCACGTCGACATCGGCGAGGCTGCCGAGCGGGGCGAGCGGGGCGAACAGGGTCTCGTCGGCCTCGGGCATCGGCGGGAAGGGCGCGGGTGCCGCGTCGGCTGGCGTTCCTGCCGGAACCTCGGCAGCACCCGCAACCAGCGCTCCCCCCGGCGGCTCTGCCAGCGCCGGCGCTGCAGCGACAAGGGCCCCGAGCACGGCCGCGCCCAGGCCGCGGCGGTGCCGCCCCTTTGACGCCCGGCCGCCGCCCTGCCAAGGCGCGATGCCCAATCCGCAGGAGCCTGCCCGATGACCGACGCCACTGCCCCCCACATCGAAATGCTGCTCGAAAGCGGCCCGGTCATCATCCGGCTGCGCCCCGACCTCGCCCCCGGCCATGTTGCCCGCATCCGCGAACTCGCCGGCAGCGGCTTCTACGACGGGATCGTCTTCCACCGCGTCATTCCCGGCTTCATGGCCCAGGCCGGCTGCCCGAAGGGGCGCGGCACCGGCGGCTCGCACCTGCCCGACCTCCGCGCCGAATTCTCCGATGCGCCCCATGTCCGCGGGGTCTGCTCCATGGCCCGCACCTCGGCGCCGCACAGCGCCAACAGCCAGTTCTTCATCTGCTTCGCCGATGCCCGGTTCCTCGACAACCAGTATACGGTGTGGGGAGAAGTCGTCTCCGGCATGGAACATGTCGATGCCCTGCCCGTGGGCGAGCCGCCCCGCAACCCCGGCGTCATCCGCTCGATGCGGGAAGTGCCTGCACCAGGCCCGGCCGCCTGAGCCGCAGCCGGGGAGTGGCGCCTAGTCCCCTGCCGGAGGATCGGCCGGCGCCACCCGTGCGCGCAGGATGGCCGCCCCGCCGGCGCCGGTGAGCGTCAGCACACCATCGGCCACCTGCCAGCCGGTCACGCCCTCGAGCGCGCGGGCGAAGCGCTGCTCGAGCGCCATCTGCGCGTCAGGGCAGGCCATCATCGTCATGGCCGCCGGCCCGATCTTCATGCCCTCCCGGCCGGTGAAGCTGACCGGCCCGAAGTAGCGGTTGCAGCCCGCGAATCCGAAGATGCGACCATCCCTGAAGGCGATCGTCGGCGCCCGCCCCTCGACCGGGGCGCCACCAAGCTCGACCACGGCCCATTCCCGGTCGACGGCAGCCGGAACCGCAGCCGGCGCCGGCTCTGCCATGCCCGCCCCGGTCACGGCCTCTCCCCTCCCGACCGGTGCGCAGCCCACGGCGAGGGCCGCCAGCGCAGCGATGCCCAGCCCCCTCACGGACGCTCCGCTTTCAAAAGGTCGCGGATCTCGCGCAGCAGCACGACATCGGCCGGGTCGGCGGGCGGCGCCTCCTCGGCCTTCGGCATCAGCCGGTTGGCCTGCCTGACCAGCAGGAAGACCGCAAAGGCGATGATGAGGAAGTTGATGAGCGCGGTGATGAACGCGCCATAGCCCAGCATCGGCACGCCCGCGGCCTTCAACGCGGCATAGTCGTCAACCGCTCCTTCATAGTCGGCCGGGATCGGGCCGAGCCGGATGAACAGGTTGGAGAAATCCGGGTTGCCCGTCACTGCCGCGATCACCGGCATGAGCAGATCCTGCGTGACCGAGGTCACGATCGCCCCGAACGCTGCACCGATGATGACGGCGACCGCAAGGTCGAGCACGTTGCCGCGGTTGATGAATGCCTTGAACTCCGAAAACATGCGCCCCTCCATCTCGCCGCGCCTCCACCGGAGACAGCGGCATCCGCTATGTGCTAGCGCGAAATCGCTGCCGGGGCCACCCGGTCTTGATGGAGGGCAACCATGTCGACCTTGCGCACGTTCCTGCGCCTGCTCCTGCCGGCGAGCCTCGCGCTCAGCTTGTCCGCCTGCGGCATCAACACCGTGCCGACCAGGGAAGAGGCCGTGAAGGCGGCCTGGGGCGAAGTGCAGAACCAGTATCAGCGCCGCGCCGACCTCATCCCCAACCTTGTCGCGACCGTCGAGGGCTTCGCCGCCCAGGAGAAGGAGGTGCTGGTCGAGGTGACCAACGCCCGGGCGCGGGCCACCCAGGTCAATGTCTCGCCGGACCAGCTCAATGACCCGGCCGCGCTCCAGCGCTTCGGCGAAGCCCAGGGCGCGCTCTCCCAGTCGCTCGGCCGGCTGCTGCTCGTCGTCGAGAAATATCCCGAGCTCAAGTCGAACCAGAATTTCCTCGCGCTCCAGTCCCAGCTCGAAGGCACCGAGAACCGGATCGCGATCGCCCGGCGCGACTACAACCAGGCGGTGCAGGCCTACAACACCACCATCCGCACCTTCCCGGCGATCGTCGCGGCCAAGGTCATCTACGGGGCCGAGCCCAAGGCGCCGTTCGAGGCGACGGCGCCCAACGCCGACCGCGCGCCGGAAGTGAAGTTCGGCGCCTGAGCGGCCCGGGCCGCGTGCGCCTGATCCTCGCCCTCCTGCTGCTCGTCGCAGCACCCGCCTTCGGCCAGAGCTTCCCGAAGCTCACCGGCCGCGTGGTCGATGCCGCCAACCTGCTGCCGCCCGAGACCGAGGCCCGGATCGCAGCCAGGCTCGAGGCACTCGAGGCAGCAACCGGCGGCACCCAGCTGGTCGTTGCCACCATCCCCGACCTCGAGGGCCATGACATCGCCGACTATGGCTACCGCCTCGGCCGCCACTGGGGCATCGGCCAGAAGGACCGCAGCAACGGCGCGATCCTGATCGTCGCCCCCGCCGAGCGGCGGGTGCGGATCGAGGTCGGCTACGGCCTCGAGCCGGTGCTGACCGACGCGCTCTCCACCCTCATCATCCAGCAGCGGATCGTGCCGAAGATGCGCGCCGGCGACTATGCCGGCGGGATCGAGGCCGGCGCCGACGCGCTCATCGAACAGCTCCAGCTTCCGCCCGAGGAAGCCGAGCGCCGCGCCGCAGCGGCCAGCGCCCGACCCACCGCCCGCGAGGTCGAGGGGGGCCTCGGCACCATCCTGTTCTTCGTCATCCTCTTCCTCGTCATCTGGCTCGTCATCCGCAGCAACGGCGGGGGCGGCGGGGGCAGAGGCGGCGGCCGCAGGCGTGGCCCAGGCGGCCCGATCATCATCTGGGGCCCCGGCT
>CALLWN010000215.1 GCA_938016505.1 uncultured Sphingomonadaceae bacterium | reverse complement strand
GGCGTGGCCGCGTCAGGGGGTCCAGCCGGTCTGGCGGGCGATCTCGGCCCAGAGGAGGGACAGGAGGCGGGTGGCGACCGGGCCGGGCCGGCCTTCATGTGGCGTCCCGGCGCCGACGGGCTGGTCATCGAGGCGGGTGATGGGGAGGAGCGGGCCGGTCGTCGAGGTGAGGAAGAGCTCGGGCGCGGCGCGGGCCTCGGCGAGGGTGAAGGGACGCTCGGCGACCGGGATCCGGGCGTCGCGGGCGAGGCGGAGCGTGGTCTCGCGCATGATGCCGGGGAGGATCCGCGCCGAGAGCGGGTGGGTGACGAGGGTGCCCGAGGGCTCGACCAGCCACATGTTGGTGCTGGCGCCTTCGGTCACGGTGCCGTCTTCGGTGTGGAACATCGCCTCGAAGGCGCCGAGCCGGTGGGCCTCGGCCTTGCCGAGGACGGCGCCGAGGAGGCCGGTCGTCTTGAGGTCGCAGCGGCTCCAGCGCGGGTCGGGGAGGGTGGCGACGGCGACTCCGCTCTGCTGCTGGGCGAGGCGCCTGCGGAAATCGAAGGGGCGCGCGGTCATGACGAGATTGGGGCGGACGCCGGTCGGGAAGCCATGGTCGCGCTTTGCGGTGCCGCGGCTGACCTGGATGTAGAGGAGGCCGTCTTCGAGGCGTGAGCGGCGCCAGAGGGTCTGTGCGATGGTGTCGAGCGCAGGGTCGGCGGGCGCGCCCTCGATGAAGAGGGCGGCGAGCCCGCGCCTGAGGCGCCAGCGGTGAGCCTCCCAGTCGAGCGGGCGGCGGGCGAACATCGCGACCACCTCGTAGACGGCATCGGCGAACTGGGTGCCGCGATCCTCGACCGCGAGGCTGGCGTGGGCGAGCGGGAGGTAGCGGCCGTTGACGAAGGCGGTGGCGGGCATGGGCGGGGCCTAGCCACCGGCGCCGGGCGCGACAAGCGACCTCTCCGGTCTAGCATGGCGCGACAGGCGGCCTCTCCGGTCGCGGATGGCGCGACAAGACGCCGGGATGGCGGCGTTGCCCGAAGCGGGCGGCCGGGGCATGGCGGGGCGATGGTGGAGATCATCTGGTTCAGGCAGGACCTGCGGCTCGACGACCAGCCGGCGGTCAAGGCAGCCGCTGCGGCGGGCCCGGTGCTGCCGGTGTTCGTCATCGACGAGGTGTCGGAGGGCGTCCGGCCCATGGGGGGCGCTTCGCGCTGGTGGCTGGTGCGCAGCCTTGCCGCGCTCGACGCCGGGCTCCGGGCGCGGGGCGGGCGGCTCCTCGTGGTGGAGGGGCGTGCGGCGGACCTGCTCGAGGGCCTTGCCCGCGCGGTGGGGGCGCGGGCCATCCATGCGACCCGGCAGACCGAGCCCTGGTGGGGGGCGGTGGAGGCGCGGCTTGGCGGGCTGCTGCAGCTCCACGGCTGGCCGACCCTGCAGCCGGCGGGGCGGCTGGTGACGAAGGGAGGCGGGCCGTTCCGGGTGTTCACGCCCTATTGGCGGGCGCATGTCGCGCTGGGTGCGCCCGGGGCACCGGTGCCGGCGCCGGCGGCGATGCGGTTCGCGGCGGTGCCGGACGCGCTGGCCGGGCGGGGGCTGCCGCGGTTTGCGCCGCGCTGGGCGGGCGAGTTCGCCGGAGAGCCCGGGGAAGCCGGGGCGCGGGCGGCGCTGGCGCGGTTCGTGGAGCGGGTCGCGGCCTATGGCGCGCGGCGGGATTTCCCTTCGGAGGAGGCGACGTCGCGGTTGTCTGCCCATCTCCATTTTGGCGAGGTGTCGGCGCGGGCGTGCTGGCACGCGGTGGAGGGGCGCGAGGGGGCCGAGGCGTGGCAGCGGCAGCTGGTGTGGCGCGACTTTGCCCATGAGATGATCCGCCAGCACCCGGATTCGGCGGAGGTGCCGCACCGGGCGGCGTTCGACGCGATGCAATGGACCGACGTGACGACCGAGCCGGGGCGGGGGTGGCTTGCGGCGTGGCAGGCGGGCCGGACCGGCTACCCGCTGGTCGATGCCGGCATGCGCCAGCTGTGGCGGACGGGGTGGATGCACAACCGGGTGCGGATGGTGGTTGCGAGCTTTCTGGTGAAGCACCTCGGCATCGACTGGCGGCTTGGCGAGCGCTGGTTCTGGGACACGCTGGTGGACGCCGACCTCATGAACAACGCGATGGGCTGGCAGTGGGTGACGGGCTCGGGGGTGGACAGCCAGCCCTTCTACCGGATCTTTGCGCCGACCGCGCAGGCCGAGAGGTTCGAGGCGCTGGACTATGTCCGCCGCTGGGCGCCGGAATACGGAAGCGTCGCGCCGGTGAACCCGATCGTCGACCACGGGGCGGCGCGCGAGGCCGCGCTGGCGCGGTTCGCGGGCAGTCGGGCGGGGGCGGGGGCGGGGGCGGGGGCGGCCTGACCCGCGCTCAGTTGCGGGCGGGTGTCTCGGCCTCGCGCGGCTCGGGCCCGTAGGTTGCGTCGAGGCGGGCGGCTTCCCGGCGCGACTGGCGGCGGCTCCAGAGCGCGAACGCGCCGGCGAAGACCGAGACGAGGATCAGGTTGAGGGCGGGATCCATCAGTCTTCACTCCTCAGGCCGACAAGCTGAGCATTGGCTGTGTACCACAGGAGGGCGCAGATGACCAGCGCGACGAGGGTGGCGAGCCAGCCGAGCGCGCGCCCTCCGCCATTGAAGATGGGGACGAAGACGGCGGCGGCAGGAAGGGCGGTGCCGATCTGGTTGAGGAGGGCGGCGCGGAGCTTCTGCGCCTCGTTGAAGCGGCGGTTGGCGAGGCGGCGGGCCGCGGCATCCGGCATCAGCTTCGGAGCGCCTCGATCGGGGAGAGCCTGGCGGCGCGGGTGGCGGGATACCAGCCGAAGAAGATGCCGATGGCGGCCGAGATGGCGAAGGCGGCGACGACCGAGGCTGGCGAGATGATGGTGGGGAAGGGGAGGAAGCGCGAGGCGAGGACGGCAAGCCCGGTGCCGATGAGGACTCCGGCGGCGCAGCCGACGATCGAGAGCATGAGCGCCTCGAGCAGGAACTGGAGGCGGACCGCGGCGCGGGGTGCGCCGAGCGCCATGCGGATGCCGATCTCGCGGGTGCGCTCGGTGACCGAGACCAGCATGATGTTCATGATGCCGATTCCGCCGACGACGAGGCTGATGCCGCCGATGGCGCCGAGGAGGAGCGAGATGGCGCCGGTGGTTTCCTGGAAGGTCTGGCCGACGGCGGTGAGGTTGGTGATGGAGAAGTCATTCTCGTCGCGCGGGGAAAGGCCGTGGCGGCGGCGCAGCAGGTCGGTGATTGCGGCCTCGGTTGGGGCCATGGCCTCGGGCGTGGTGACTGCGACCGAGATGGAGCGGACGAAGCGGCGGAAGGCGCCGCCGCCCTGGACGAGGCGGAGCGAGGCGGTCAGGGGGAGGACGACGACATCGTCGCGGTCGACGCCGCCGATGCCCTGGCCGCGCTCGGGCAGCAGGCCGATGACGGTGAAGCTGACGCCGCGGACCCTGATCTGCTCGCCGATCGGATCGCTGGCGCCGAACAGCTCGCGCGCGGTGGTCTGGCCGATGACCGCGACCCGGGCGGCCTGGCGTTCCTCCATGGCGGAGAAGGCGCGGCCCTCCTCGGGGAACCAGCTCTGGACGATGAACCAGGCCGGCGTGGTGGTGGTGACCTGGGTCAGCCAGTTGGTGGGGCCGGCGACGACCTGGGCGGCGAAGCTCGAGGTGGGGGCGGCGGCGAGCACGTCGGGCAGGCGGGCGATCGCCTCGGCATCGTCGAGGGTGAGGGTGGGCCTCGAGCCGGCGCCCTGGCTGAAGCCGCCGCCGGAGCGGGCGGCGCCGGAGTTGACGATGAGGAGGTTGGAGCCGAGCGCGGAGATGGAGCGTTCGACCTGGCCCTGGACGCCATTGCCGATGGCGAGCATGAGGATGACGGCGGCGACCCCGATGACCATGCCGAGCATGGTGAGGCCGGAGCGGAGGCGGTTGGCGGACAGCGCCGCGACGGCCTCGGCGAGCATGGGCCCGAGCAGCGGGGCGATGCCCGGGGTGGCGCGCGCGGTGGCGGTGGCGCGGGGGCCGGGCCTGGTCCGGGGCGGGGCGAGCGGCGCGTTCATGGGGCCGCGCCCTCATAGAGGTGGCCGACGCCGCCGGCCAGCGCCTCGGGCGTGGGCGGGCCATCGAAGGTGACGCGGCCATCCTGGATCCTGACCACGCGATCGGTTGCGGCGGCGACCCCTGGATCGTGGGTGACGAGGATGACGGTGACGCGGGCCTCGCGGTTGAGCGCCTTGAACAGGGCGAGGATCTCGGCGCCGGTCCTGGTGTCGAGGGCGCCGGTGGGCTCGTCGGCGAGGAGCAGGCGCGGATCGACCGCGAGCGCGCGGGCGATCGCGACGCGCTGCTGCTGGCCGCCGGAGAGCTGGGAGGGGCGGGCGCCGGTCTTGTCGGCGAGGCCGACCCGGGCGAGGAGGGTGTCGGCGCGGGCGAGGCGCTCGCGGCGGGAGAGGCCGGCGTAGACCAGCGGCAGCGCGACATTGTCGCGCGCGGAAAGGCGCGGGAGCAGGTTGAACTGCTGGAAGACGAAGCCGATGGCGCGGTTGCGCAGGGCCGCGAGCGCTGCTTCCGACATGGTGGAGGTGTCTTCGCCGTCGAACAGGAAGCGGCCGGCGGTCGGCGTGTCGAGGGCGCCGATGATGTTCATGAGGGTGGACTTGCCCGAGCCCGAGGGGCCCATGATGGCGAGCAGTTCGCCGGGCCGGACGGTCATGCTGACGCCATCGAGGGCGCGGAAGCTGCCGGCCTCGGAGGCATAGTCCTTGACGATGCCCTCGAGCGCGAGGAGGGGTGGCCCGTCTTCCGGTGGACGGTCTTCGGGCGGCACCGGCATCAGCCGCTGCCGAGCCCGCCGGGGCGGCCGCCGCCCGAGCCGCCGGTGGGTCGCCCGCCGCTGCCGGCCTTGGGGTTGGCGAGGTCGGCGATGATGACCTGGTCTCCTTCGGCGATCTCGCCGGAGAGGACGAGGCTCATCTCGTCGTCGGAGGCGCCGACCCTGATCCGGCGCGGCTCGGGCCGGCCGCCTTTGCCGACGACGAAGACGGTTGCCGGGAAGCCTTCGGCCGCGGCGCGGGGCGCGCGCGCGGCGCTGCCGCCCCGGCTGGCGCTCCCGGCTCCGGCTGGCGGCCGGTCGCGGGCGGTGCGGGGGTCGAAGTCGGCCGGGCGGAAGGCGAGCGCGGCGTTGGGGACGAGGAGGACGCCCCTGTGCTCCCTGACGTTGAAGCTGGCGGTGGCGGTCATGCCCGGGAGCAGCGCGCCGTCGGGATTGTCGACCGCGATGACGACGGTGAAGGTGACGACATTCTGCTGGGTGGTGGGGTTGAGGCGGACCTCCTTCACGGTGCCCTGGAACCGGCGCTGGCCCCAGGCATCGACGGTGAAGCTGACCTCCTGGCCGACCTTGACCTTGGCGATGTCGGACTCGGCGACTGCGGCTTCGATCTGCATGCGGGTCAGGTCGGCGGCGATGGTGAAGAGGGTCGGGGTCTGGAAGCTGGCAGCGACGGTCTGGCCGACGGCGACATCGCGGCTGATGATGACCCCGGAGACGGGCGCGCGGACGACCGAGAAGCCGAGGTTGGCGCGGTCCTGGGCGATGGCCGCCTCGGCCGCCCGGACGTCGGCCCTTGCGACTGCGGCGGCTGCGGCGGCCTGGTCATAGGCCTGGGCGCTGACGAAGCCGCGGGCGAGGAGGTTCTCGGCGCGCTTCCGGTTGGCCTCGGCGAGGTCGGCCTGGGCCCGGGCGCGGGCGAGGTTGGCCTCGGACTGGAGCAGGCGGGCCCGGAACAGGCGGGGATCGAGCTCGAGCAGGACCTGGCCGGCGGTGACCCGGTCGTTGTAGTCGGCGAGGAGCTTCTCGACCGTGCCCGAGACCTGGACGCCGACATTGACGAGGGTGACGGGGTTCAGGGTGCCGTTGGCGCTGATGCGCTCGGCGAGGTCGCCGCGGACGACCGGGGCGGTCTGGTAGCGGCCCGCGGTCTCGGTCCTGCGGGCGAGCGCCCACCATGCGGCGCCGCCCGCGACCGCGACGACCAGGACAAGGAGGAGGAGGCGGCGGACGGGCATGGGCGTGCTGCCGGCGCCTAGGCGAGCGCAGACACGGCTGCAAGCGCGGCACGGTGCGCCACGGCTCCGCTGGGGTCGGGACGCCGTGACAGCAGCGGAACAATGTCTTGGAAGCCACGCGGGTTCTTGGTAGGGCAGCCGGAATGACAGGTCATGGAGCTGCCGCGGCGCCGAGGATGGACGGCAGGATTCTTGTGGTTGATGACGACCAGGGGATCCGCTCGCTTGTTGCGACCTATCTGGGCCGCGAGGGTTTCGAGGTCGAGGGGGTGGAGGATTGCCCGGCGATGGACCGGGCGCTCGCGGCTGCCGCGGCCGAGGGGGAGCCGTTCGATCTCGTGGTGCTCGACCTGATGCTTCCGGGCGAGCATGGGCTGGACGCGCTTCGGCGCATGGCGCCCGACGGGACCGGGCCGGCGGTGGTGGTGCTCTCCGCGATGGGGGATGTGGCCGACCGGATCGAGGGGCTGGAGCGCGGGGCCGACGACTATCTGGCAAAGCCCTGCAACCCGCGCGAGCTTCTGGCGCGGATCCGCGCGGTGCTGCGGCGCCGGCAGGCTGGCGGGAGCTCGGGGACGCACCTCTCGTTCCGCGGCTGGTCGCTCGACCTCGTCAACCGCGAGCTGAGGTCGCCGTCGGGGATCCTGGTCAATCTCTCCGAGGGCGAGTTCCTGCTTCTGAAGCATTTTGTGGAGAATCCCGGCGAGACGCTGTCGCGCGAGGCGCTGCTTTCGCTGTCCGGGGCCGACGACGCCGGCGGGCGGTCGATCGACGTGCAGGTGAGCCGGCTCCGGCGCAAGCTCGCGATCGAGCCGGAAGCTGGCGGCGACCTCATCCGGACGGTCAGGAACGGCGGCTACATGTTCATGGGGCGGCCGGTCTGGGGCTGATGCGGCGGCCCGCGCCTCCGCTGTTCCTTGCCATCTTCGGGCTGGTGCTTGTGACCCTGCTGGTCTCCCAGCTGGTGGCGGCAGGGCTTCTCGTGCTGGTGAGGCCGCCGGGGCCGCAGGCGCTGAGCCTCCCGGCTGTCGCGCAGGAGGTGAGCGGCGCTCCGGTGAAGCTGCGGCAGGTCGAGCTGGCCCGGGCGCCGACCCGGGCTCAGACGCCGAACGAAGCACGCCTGGCCGCCGATGTCGCAGCGCGGCTTGGGCTTTCGGCCGACGCAGTGCACCTGTCGCTGGCGCGGATGCAGCGCGACCGCTACATCATGGTCGATCTCGGGACTGCGGCGGCGCCCGACGTGCAGCCGATGCTGGTGGGGGATTTCACGCTCGCCGTGCGCGGGACCGACGGGCGGTGGCGGGCCTATTCGCTCCGCGGCGAGGGCGTGTTCGACACGGTCGAGAAGCGCTACGTGCTGCTGTTCCTGCTCGGCGCGCTGGTGATGCTGCCGGTGGCGTGGTGGGTGGCGCGGGTTCTGGCGAAGCCGTTCGGGCAGATCGCCACGACCGCGCGGCGGGTGGGGCAGGACCCGGCGACGCCGGTTGCGATCGTGGCGGCGCCGCTCGAGGCGAGGCTGGCGAGCGAGGCGCTCGCGGTGATGGCGAAGCGGCTGGCCGCGCACCTTGCCGAGCGCACCGCCATGGTGGGGGCGCTGGCGCATGATTTCCGGACACCGCTGACCCGGCTGGCATTCCGGGTGGAGGCGCTGCCGGCCGAGGTGGCCGGGCCGATGATGGGCGACGTGCGCGAGCTCGACGAGATGGTCTCGGCGACGCTTGCCTATGTGCGCGGGGTGTCGCTGGTGGGCGAGAAGCAGCGGATCGAGCTGGCCTCGCTGGTCGAGACGGTGGCCGAGGAGGTGGGCGGTCCGATCGCGTTCGGCCGCTGCGACCCGGTGCTGGTGGATGGCGACCCGGTTGCGCTGAAGCGGCTGTTCGCCAACCTGCTGCGCAATGCCGTGACCTATGGCGAACGGGCGAGCGTCACGATCCAGAAGCGCGACTCGATGGCGGTGGTCGAGATTGCCGATCGGGGTCCCGGGCTTCCGAGGGCCGACCTGGTGCGGGTGTTCGAGCCCTTCTTCCGGGCCGAGCCGTCGCGCAACCGCAACCGTGGCGGCATGGGGCTCGGGATGCCGATCGCCGCAGCCGTTGCCCGCGCCCATGGCGGGAGCGTGACGCTGCGCAACCTCGAGCCGCGGGGGCTGCGCGCGAGGGTGCGGCTGCCGCTGGCGGCTGCCGGCCCGGCGATGCCAAGGCCGGCAGCGGCGGGCGATGCGAGGCGGCCTGCGCTCAGCTCCTGAGGAGCCCCATTTCGACTGCGGACCAGAGCTGTGCGAAGGCGCGGGCGGCGGGACTTGCCGGGGCGAAGGCGGCAAGGGGCGCGCGGCGTTCGGTCATGGCCTCGATGGCGGCTGCCGCCGGGATGGTGAGGCGGCCCGGGTGGGTCTCGAGCAGGCGGCGGTGAAGGCCGCGGCGGCGGTCGGCCATGTTCCAGAACCAGAGCACCGGGGGTGCGTCCTTTCCGAGCCGGGCGAGCTCGCTGGCGAGCGCCTCCTCGGCTGCGGCCGAGAGCGGGGCCGGGATGGCGGGCGCGACGACGAGATCGACGGCGCGGAACAGCTGGGCGGCGAGCTCGGAGCGGCCTGGGGGCGCGTCGATGAGGATGCGGTCGAAGCCGGGGGCGAGCGTCTTCAGGTGGCGGCGGATCACGCCGGCGGCGTCGGAGCGGGCGAGATCGCCCTCGAGGCGGCGGAGGCTGCGGTCGGCCGGGATGAGGGCGAGGTTGGCGAAGGCGGTCGGCTCGATCATGTCGGCGAGCGGCTGGTCGCCGGCGAGCGCGGCGCGGGCCTTGGCCCGGGGGCCCGGTCCGGTGCGCAGGAGGAGGGTGGCGGCGGCCTGGGAATCGAGATCCCACAGCAGGGTGCGGCGGCCGCCTGCAGTGGCGGCAGCATGGGCGAGGTTGACGGCTGCGGTGGTCTTGCCGACCCCGCCCTTGAGGCTGAAGAGGGCGATGCTCTTCACGGGCTGGTCAGCCTGCCGTGGCGGAGTCGAGCGCGGCGGCGAGACGGTTGCGGATGGCGGCAAGGCGCGTGCGCAGCGGTTCGGGAAGCGCGGGGGGAAGCGCGGGGGCGGGGGCTGGAGGGGCTGGCGCCCCTGGAGCGGGCGGCGGTTCCGGGTCTTGGCCGGTGATTCGGGCGGCGAGGGCTCTCGCGCCCTCGGCGGCGAGGAGCTTCTGGACGCCCTTCACGGTGTAGCCGTCGGTGTGGAGGAGGCGGTGGAGCGCCCGGCACAGGGCGACATCGGCGGGGCGATAGTAGCGGCGGTTGCCGCCGCGCTTGAGGGGGCGCAGATCGGGGAAGCGGGTTTCCCAGAAACGGAGGATGTGCTGGGGGACGCCGAGTTCGGCCGACACCTCGGTGATGGTGCGCATGGCGGCCGGGGACTTGGCGC
>CALLWN010000214.1 GCA_938016505.1 uncultured Sphingomonadaceae bacterium | reverse complement strand
GCGATGATCGACCTGAACCACAAATCCGGCTTCCTCTACGGCGCCGCCGCGCCGCGTCCGCCCATCGCGCAAGCCATGTCCGCCGCCATCGACACGGCGCTGGCCGCGCGTCATCGCGCAGAGCGTCCGCGTACCTATGTCAGTTCCTCGGGGCTGGGGCGCGACTGCCTGCGCCAGATCCAGTACGACTTCCTCGCGGTGCCCAAGGACGAGGGCCAGGAGTTCGCGCCGCGCACGCTGCGGATCTTCGAGGCGGGCCACCGGGCCGAGGACATCGTCGCCGGCTGGTTCCGGATCGCCGGGTTCGACCTGCGCACCGAACGCCCGGACGGCCGCCAGTTCGGGTTTGAGGCCCTCGGCGGCCGCATCAAGGGCCATATCGACGGCTGCCTCGTCTCCGGCCCCGTCGCGATGGACTATCCCGCCCTCTGGGAGAACAAGGCGCTCGGCGCGGCCAGCTGGAAGATGCCGTAGTGGGGCGCGGCTCGACTCACTGACATCGTGATGTGCGATCTTGAATGTGTTGCAGCGTCGTTGCCCCTGGCACGTGTCGCGCGTGTCGACGGGGTCGGTCCGTTCGGCCTGCCCCAAACTCTCTTGGTGAAGAAAGGGCAACGACATGGATCTGTACATCGGCTTGGACGTCTCTCTGGCAAGCACAGCCATCTGCGCGGTGTCAGCGCATGGGAAGGTGATCAAGGAGACCACGGCGGCCAGCGAACCGGAGGAGCTGGTGCGGGCACTTCGCGATCTGCCAGGCACGGTGATCGGTGTGGGTCTGGAAGCGGGACCGCTTTCGCAGTGGCTGCACCACGCTCTGGTCGAGGCGGGCCACGATGCGTTTCTCATGGAAACGCGTCAGGTGAAGGGTGCTCTGAAGGCGATGCCGAACAAGACGGATCGGCGCGATGCGGAGGGCATCGCCCGGCTTCTTCAGATGGGCTGGTTCCGACCCGTCCATCGCAAGTCGATGTCGGCGCAGGAAACGCGCGCGCTGTTGTCGGCCCGCAAGGCGATACAGCAGGCCTTACTGAACATCGAACTCTCGATGCGGGGCATTCTGCGCAACTTCGGGCTGAAGCTCGGCAATGTCTCCAAGGGCCGGTATGAGATTCGCGTGCAGGAGCTCGTCGAAGGCAACCCCATGCGGAAGCTGCGGCCAAACCCGTTCTGACCGTCCGCCGGGAACTTCGCCAAGAGCTTGTCGGACTCGACAAGCTGTTGTGCGGGCAGGCGAAGACAGACCCAGTGTGCCGGTTGCTGATGACCATGCCCGGCGTCGGCGCGATTGTGGCGCTCACCGTCAAATCCGCGATCGACGACCCAGACCGTTTCCGTTTCTCACGGGAGATCGGACCCTGGACCGGGTTGACTCCGAAACGCGACCAGTCGGGAGAGCGAGACATTCTCGGCCACATCTCGAAAGCCGGTGATGCTGGCTTGCGGTCCGCGCTCTTCCGCGCCGCGACGGTGATGTTGAACCGAGGCAGGGCCAGCTGGCTGACCGCCTGGGCATGGAATGTCGCCAAGTCCCGCGGGAAGAAGCGAGCAACGGTTGCACTGGCACGGCGTATCGGGGTGGTGCTGCACCGGATGTGGCGTGATGGCAGCAAATTCCGCTTCAAACGGGCCGATGCCATGGCAGCGGCGGCCGCGTGATCTCCGATATCCTTCGAAAGATGCTGGAAAAGAAAGGACAGATTGGCCGCGTCTGAATGCGCAGGCTTACCGAGGTCCCGTGCCGGGACGCGGTCCCCGATGATGCCGCTGTCATCCTCGTCACCAGATCATGGCGATCCGAGTACGCCTGAAAGATTGGCACACGGGAACTGCTCTTGGACTTGGCATAATGACGGCAGCTGACGCGCTGACCGCGGACAGAAGCATGATGCCGGCAGGGGAGCGCCCTCAGGTACGCCGACGCAATCACGGTCATACGACACATCAAACCCGAATGACACTGGCGCCACGCGATCCGGGGGCGATCAGCGCCGAGATGAATTGGCGTCTCCGCGCTGATCGCCCCTCGCGTCGGACCCATTCGATCCTCTCCGCTTTCCGCTGACAAGATCCGTCCAGCAACCTCGACGTCACGCGCGGACGGGGTCTTTGGCGTTGAACCGCCGCTCTTGAACGAAATCGCCCCACTACAGAAGGATGACATCATGACCACGCTGAATGAGGCCAAGCACCCCGGCGGCTTCCTCGTCTGGGAAGCCTTCCGCTACTACACCCGCGAGACGATCACCGTCGCAAGCGGAACGCTCGAGCCCGGCACGGTGCTGGGCAAGATCACCGCCTCGGGCAAGTACGCCGCCCACGACCCCGCCGCCACCGACGGCACCGAGACCGCCGTCGCCGTGATCTGGGGGCAAGGCAGATGCGTCCGCCGGCGATGCGCCCGCCGTCGCCCTCGTCCGCGGTCCCGCCATCGTCAACCGCCACGACCTCGTCTTCGCCGGCGCGCCCAGCGAGGGAGAGATCGCGGCTGCCTGCACCGCGCGTCTCGCCGCGGGCATCCTCGTCCGCTGACCCAATCCCGACAGGAGGCATTCCCATGGCCGCCCTGGATATCTTCGAAGGCGATGCCTTCACCATCGTCGAGCTCACCCGCGCGCTCGAGACCATCCCCTTCAAGCCGGCGCTGCTCTCGGGCTCGGCCCTCTTCAGCCCGCGCGGCGTGCGCGCCCGCACCGTCGTGATCGAGAGCCGCGACGGCACGCTCTCGCTGATCCCGTTCTCCGAGCGCGGTTCGGCCTACGAGAGCCAACTTCCCGACCGGCGCGAGATGCGCGCC
>CALLWN010000213.1 GCA_938016505.1 uncultured Sphingomonadaceae bacterium | reverse complement strand
AGGGCACGCTGATCGTCTGGACCTTGCGCTCATCCGTCCAGCGAAGCCCGCCCGAAAGCTGGACCTCGTCGGTGATGTCGAGCGTCATGCTGCCGAACAGCGAGATCGCCTCGGTCTTGGTCACATGGATCTTGTTCCAGTAGAAGGTGTATCCGGTGCCAACGGCAACCCCGCCCCCGACAAGGTTCCGGGTCGGGTCAGGCGCGATGATCGAGATGTTCACGCCATTCTGGGCGGTGTCGAAGGTGAACTTCCGCCACTCGTAGAAGGCCCCCACCATGAAGTTGAACCGGCCCGAGAACTCGCTCGCAAGCCTGAACTCCTGCGTCAGCTGGGTCAGCCTGTTGTTCGGGTCGCTGGTGCCCATCCCCTGCGGCGAGCCGGGCGCGTTGTTGGCGCCGAGCGCCGGCGCGACCAGGCCAACGGGAAGCGTCGAACCCGGAGGGAAGGGCGGCGACGGCGCCGGAATGGTCGTCGACGCCGGGCCGACGCCACCATAGCTGAAGGAGTCGAAGTCGGTCGCATCGAGATTGAGGAAGCCGGTCACCGACGACAGCGTGAACCGCTCGGAGAGCCTGGCGTCCCACTTCAGCCGGGCGAAGAACAGGTCGGTCTCGCCAAACGGCACGCCGTTGCGCCCGGCCGCCTTCGAGGGCAGCGGCACGCCAGGCGCCAGCGCAGGCGACGCATCGGGCATGAAGTAGCGCTGGTCGAAGCTGTTGCAGTCGTAGCCGGCAGGGACGGCGATATTGCCCTGGAGCAGCACGATCGGGTCGGCAACGCCGTTGGGGCCGCAGAACACTTCCGCAGTCCCGATCGCGCCGTCATTCTCGAACCGGGAATATTGCAGCTTGAGGTTCGCGTTGAGCCCCGGGTCCGGGTCCCACTGCAGGGTGAGACGGCCCATGAGATACTTGAGGCCCCTGGTCTGGTTGACCGCCGGCGTGCCCGGCTGCATCTTCTGATACTGGGAGATGTCGTTGACTTGGCCTGCAAAGCGGATGCCGAGCGTGTCGGTGATCGGCCCAGAGACATGGCCGCCCACCAGCCAGCCCTTCTCCTCGAATTCGTAGGAGGCATTGACCCCTGCTTCCCAGCTCGGCGTCGGATCGGCCGACTTGATCGAGAACACCCCGGCAGACGCGCTCTTGCCGAAGTAGAGCGACTGCGGACCTTTCAGAACTTCGATCTGGCCGACATCGAAGAAGCCGGTCTGCAGCATCCGCATGCTTGAGACCTGGACGCCGTCATAGTCGAGCGCGACCGCACTGTCGAAGGCGGCCGAGATGTTGGAGGAGCCGACACCGCGCAGCGAAAGCTGGCCGCCCGAGCCCGAGCCCCCAACCTGGACGTTGAGCGTCGGCACCCGGCTCACCACCTGGGCGACCTGGTTGAAATTGTAGCGCTCGATGTCCTCGCCGCCGAGCACGGAAACGGTCACGGGAACGTCCTGCAGTGTCTCGTTCTGCATCCGGGCCCGCACGATGATCTCGCCGAAGCTTTCCGTGGCCGCCGTCGGGCCCGCCATGGGCCTGCCATCCTGCGCCAACGCCGGCCCGCTCCCAGCAAGCAGGGCAAACCCTGCAACGCCCGCGAGCAGGTCCATCGCCGCGCCATTGCCACGACCGCCCCCCCACGCTTGCACGATGCGCTGCGCCATTGGCACTCCCCATGGTCCACACGCGTTGCCTCGGCAGAGACAACCGCCGCGATGTGTTGAAACCCTCTCCCAAGTCGAAGACTAACCGCTGCACGACGTTCGACCATCTGGTGAAAGCAACAGGCAGCCCACCCCCTCCCATTCGCCAGTGTTGCGCCTGCCGCCCGGTGCAGGCCAGTATCGGCGCGGGAGGATTGCTGCATGCCAGGACGGGTTGAGGGCAAGGTCGCACTCGTGACCGGAGGTGCCATGGGCCTCGGCAAGGCCGATTGCGAGCTGCTGGCCGCCGAAGGCGCGACCGTCATCGTGACCGACCGCGAGGCGGACCTGGCCCATGAGGTCGCCCGCGCCATCGGCGGCGAGGCCCACGCCCTCGACGTCACCGACGAGGCCGGTTGGCAGGCCGTGCTCAAGGCTGTGCAGGATCGCCACGGCGGGCTCGACATCCTTGTCAACAACGCCGGCAACGTCATCTTCGAGAGCGTGGAAGAGTGCTCGACCGCCAACTTCCGCCTCCATCTCGACATCCACGTGATGGGCAGCTTCTTCGGCTGCAAGCACGCGCTTCCGCTCATGAAGCACCGCCCCGGCGCAGGCGCCTCCATCATCAACATGGCCTCCACCGCGGCCCTCCTCGGCTACGGCAACATCGTGGCCTACACCGCCGCCAAGGGCGCGATCCGGGCGATGACCCGCTCGATCGCGATCCATTGCCAGGACAAGGGCTATGGCATCCGCGTGAATGCGCTCGCACCCGGCGGGATCGAGACTCCGATGGTCCGCGCCGTGGCCGGCCGCGCCGGCGAACCGTTGCAGGAGATCCCGGAGGGCCCGCTGCCCGCCGATGCGCTGGGCGCCCCGAAGGATGTCGCCGCCGCAGTCCTGTTCCTCGCCAGCGACGAGTCCCGCTTCGTCACCGGACTCACCATCCCGGTCGACAACGGCCTCACGGCGCGCCCCCATCACTGAGTCATCGCCAGCCCGGGCCGAACCGCCGCGCTACCGCTGGTATGTGCTGGCGCTGCTCACCCTCGTCGCGCTGTTCTCGATCGCCGACCGCCTCGTCTTCTCGATCCTTCTCGAGGACATCAAGGCCGAGTTCGGCCTGTCGGATACCGAGCTCGGCCTGCTTGGCGGGCTTGCCTTCACTGCAACCTATGTGATCGCCGGCTTCCCCGCCGCCCGTCTTGCCGACCGCAGCACGAGACGCAACATCATCGCCGCCGCAATTGCCTTCTGGAGCGCGATGACGGCGCTGTGCGGTGCCGCCACCGGCTTCTGGACCCTCTTTCTCGCCCGCACCGGCGTGGGCGTCGGCGAGGGCTGCAGCGGGCCCTCGTCGCAGTCGCTCGTTGCCGACTATTTCCCGCGCGGCGAGCTGGCCCGGGCCATGGGGATCCTGACGCTGGGCGCAACGCTCGGCACCGTCACCGGGCTGATGGCGGGCGGGTTTCTCGCCCATGCCTTCGGCTGGCGCTGGGCCTTCGTCCTCATGGGCCTGCCCGGCTTGTTCATGGGTCTCCTGGTCTGGCGAACGGTGCGCGAGCCCCCGCGCGGCCGCTACGCGCCCCCTGGCGCGAAGATCGCCCAGCGCCCGGTCGGCGAGACGCTTGCCTCGCTCCGTGGCAACCGGGTGTTCGTCGGCTTCACTGCAGGCTTCGCCGTCCAGATCATGATCGGCTATGCGCTCGCCTTCTGGATGGCCCCGGTCATGCTGCGCCAGTTCGACGTCCCGCTGCGCGATGTCTCGCTCTATCTCGGCCTCGCCTTCCTCGCCGGCGGGGTTCCCGGGCCGCTCGCCGGCGGCCTCGTCACCGACCGGCTGGTCCGCATCGACGAGCGCTGGCGGGCCTGGCTTCCGGGCCTGGTCGGCATCGTCGCCATCCTTCCGCTCGCGCTCGCCCTCAATGCCGAACGTCTTGGCACGTTCCTCGGCCTGTTTGCGATCGCCTATGCCGTCTTCGTCATGAGCCAGGCGCCCATCCTCTCCGGGATTCAGGCCGCAGTCGAGCCCGGCGAGCGCGGCATGGCGGTCGCAGTCGCGTTCTTCTTCAACAACCTGCTCGGACAGGCCCTTGGTCTTGGTCTCATCGGCTGGCTGAGCGACCGGCTCGCCCCCGCCCAGGGCAGCGCCTCGCTCGGCATCGCGGTCCTGGCGGTCAGCGCGACTGCGGCCATCGTCGCGATGCTGGTCTTTGCGCGCACCGCTCGGGCCATCCAGCGCCACGGCCGGCTCGCCTCGGCGCGCGCCTGACGCGGCGGGCCGGTCAGCTGCTCCAGTCCTGTCGCCGTGCCCAGTCGAGAAGCGGAGTCGCCGGCCGTCCCAGCGCTGCGGCCGCCACATCGGGGTCCGCCATCAGCGGGCTCGGGTCGGTCCGGTTGTACCAGCGGTAGAACTCCGCCATCCGGTCGTAGAGGCCGCCCCTCTCCACTTCGGGCGAGCCGGTCACGAGCAGGCTCATCTGGCTCGCAAAGGCCTCCGGGCTCAGGCTCTCGAACCGGATCGGCCGGCCGGTCGCAGCCGTCAGCCGCTCGGCAACCATGTCGCCTGTCAGCACCTCCGGCCCGCCGAGCAGCAGCCGGTCGGGCAGGCCGCCCGAAACCGCCCGCACCATCGCCTCGGCGACATCCTCGAGCGTCACGAACGAGACCCGCAGGTCCGGCCCGGCCGGGTAGGCGAACACGCCATGCCGCACGATCGCCGGCTTGACCCAGGGCCGGATCATGTTCTCCATGAAGACGGTCGAGCGGATGAAGGTCGTCGGCACCCCGCTCGCCGCAAGCGCGGCCTCGATGTCGCGGCGCCCGTCATGGCCGGCGATCCCGAGGTCCCGGTCCACCACCACGCAGCTGGTGTGAAAGACGATCCGCTCCACGCCAGCCGCGCGCGCGCCTTCGGCAATGGCAGCGCCCATCGCCCGCGCCTCGGCCCGGTCGAAGGTGAAGGGCAGGTGCATCAGAATGGCGCGGGCGCCTTTGGCTGACGCAGCAATGGTCGCGGAATCGGTCAGCACGGCCTCGACCGGCATCACCCCCGCCATGGCAGGGAAGGCATCCGGTCGCCGTGTGCCGGCACGCACGCCAAGGCCAGCCGCAACCGCCGCGCGCACCAGCGGCTGGCCTTGGTCGCCCGTCGCGCCGAGAATGAGAATGGTCAATTGCCCCTCCGTGCCGCGTGCCGGCCGGCGATCCAGCCGAAGGTGAGCGCCGGGCCCAGCGTGCCGCCAGCGCCAGCGTAGATCCCCCCGGTCGGCGAGGCCATTGCGTTTCCCGCAGCATAAAGCCCCGGAATGACCGCCCCATCATGCCCCAGCACCCGTGCCGAAGCATCGGTCCGGGCGCCGCCGCAGGTCCCAAGAAGGCCAGGTTCGAGCCGAACCGCATGGAAGGGTGGCGTGTCGAGCGGCGCGAGTGTCGCCAGCGCACCCTCCCGGCTGCGGTCCCCGTAGAAGCGGTCATAGGGGCTGGTGCCGCGCCCGAAATCGGGGTCCACCCCGTCGCGGGCATGGGCATTGAACCGCGCGACCGTTGCCTCGAATGCGGCCCTGTCGATGCCGAGCGCTTCGGCAAGCGACCCGACGCCCGGTGCCGAAACCATGAAGGCCGGAGGTGGTGCCGCCGGGTCGGCACCGGCGACCGGCATCCGCCGCCGCGCCGCCTCGTCCATCACCAGCCAGCAGGGCAAATTGGGGTGATCGTGCGTGGCCGGGTCGAGCGCATGGAAGGCGCCGGCCATCCGGTCATAGCTGATCGCCTCGTTCACGAACCGCCGGCCGTGCCGGTTCACCATCAGCGTTCCCGGCATGGTCCGCTCGATGAGCACCGGCGCCCCGCGCGGCCTGCCATCGGGCCACTGGCCGTTCACGATGACCGGGCACCACCACGCCGCCGTCATGTGGCCGAGTGCCGCGCCGGCGCGCATCGCCAGCTGGTGCCCGTCTCCGGTCGCGGTCGGAGGCGAGGCTGGCGCCGTCATCGGCCCGCGCAGGAAGGCGGCCGCCATGCCGGCATTCCACTCGAACCCCCCGGTGGCAAGGATCACGCCGCCCGATGTACGCCGGCGCGCCCCGTCAGCCAGTGACACGCCGGTTACCCGGCCATGCGCCTCGATGAGACCCATCACGCGGCAGCCGGTCTCGATCACCACGCCTCGCGCCATCAGCGCCGCCACAAGATGCCCGAGCAGCGCTTGGCCAAACCCCCTTGTGTCGCTTTCAAGCCGAGCGGCGAGGGTGGCAGCGTCCACGCCGATGCCGCCCCCCAGCGGAGTTTCGGCAAGCGCGAGCGGCACCGGATCGTGCGCGAAAATGCGACCTGCGGCGTCTCCCAGCGTCGAAAAGGCGAACAGCCCCGAGCAGCGGGCGCGCCCGCCATCGCGCATCGACCCCGGCCGGTCGAGATGATAGTCCGGGTAACCGGCGAGCGGTGTCAGGCTGAGCCCGGCATGCCTCTCGAGCGCCGCCAGCACCGGAAGCGATTCCTCGATGAAGGTCCGCAGAACGTCGGGGTCGGCATCCGGCGCCAGGCTCTCGAGATAGGCCAGCGCCGCCGCGCGGTCGTCGGTTCCGGCCGGTGCCCAGATGACCCCACCCGAAACCGCAGTCGTCCCGCCGATCAGGGGCGCCTTCTCGAGCACCAGCACCCGCGCGCCCTCGATCGATGCTGCCAGCGCTGCCGCGAGCCCGGCAGCACCGCTGCCGACGACGATCACGTCGGCGTCGTCTGGTCCCGGGTTGTCGTCCCGGTCAGGTTGGCCGGTCCCTGCTCCGCCCATCGCCCTCTCCCCCGGCTGCGATTGGCACGGAGGAGCTGCCGGCGCGACCTGTCAGAAGCGCCCATCCGGCCGCACAGCATGCGCGCCTGCGGCCCCGCTGCGGCGCGGCCCGGCTCAGATCCGGTTGCCAGCCTCGTCCATCAGCACTTCGCGCCGCCCCACATGGTCGGGTGCCGAGACCAGGCCCATCTGCTCCATCTGTTCGATCAGCCGGGCTGCCGAATTGTAGCCGACCCGGAGCGTTCGCTGGAGATAGGAGATGGTCGCCTTGCGCGACACGGCCACCACCTGGATCGCCTGTGAAAGCAGGTCGCCATCCCCGGCGACCGCCATCGCGCCCTGCTTCGCGCTTGCCGTGCGCGGCATGTCCTCGAACCCGTCGGGCCCTTCGGGCTCCTCGGTCACATCCTCGAGATAGTCGGGCGTGCCCTGCGCCCGCCAGTGGCGCGCCACCGCTTCCACCTCCTCGTCGGAGACGAACGGACCGTGCACGCGCACGATCCGGTTCGAGCCCGGCATGTAGAGCATGTCGCCCTTGCCGAGCAGCTGCTCCGCGCCCTGCTCGCCGAGGATGGTGCGGCTGTCGATCTTGCTCGTCACCTGGAAGCTGATGCGGGTCGGCAGGTTGGCCTTGATGACCCCGGTGATGACATCGACCGACGGCCGCTGCGTTGCCATGATGAGATGGATGCCCGCTGCGCGCGCCTTCTGGGCAAGCCGCTGGATCAGGAACTCGACTTCCTTGCCTGCCGTCATCATCAGGTCGGCCATCTCGTCGACGACGATCACGATGAGCGGCAGCGGCTCGAGCCTGAGCGTCAGCTCCTCATATTCCGGGTTCCCCTCGGCATCGAAACCGGTCTGCACCCGGCGGGTGAAGCTCTCCCCCTTCCGGATCGCCTCGCGCACCCGCTCATTGTAGGCGGCAAGCCCGCGCACGTTGATGTGCGCCATGTTGCGGTAGCGTTCCTCCATCTGCTCGACCGCCCACTTGAGCGCGCGGATCGCCTTGGCCGGTTCGGTGACGACCGGCGCAAGCAGGTGGGGGATCCCGTCATAGACCGACAGCTCGAGCATCTTCGGATCGATCAGGATGAGCCTGCAGTCCTCGGGCCTCAGCCGATAGAGGAGCGAGAGGATCATGGCGTTGAGCCCGACCGACTTGCCCGAGCCGGTGGTGCCAGCGATCAGGAGATGCGGCATCGGTGCGAGATCGGCCACCACCGGCGCGCCGGCAATGTCCTTGCCCAGCACGATCGGCAGCGCGCCGCGGCCATGCTCGAAGCTGTCGCTTGCGATCAGCTCCGAGAGCACGACCATCTCGCGCCTCCGGTTCGGGAGCTCGATCCCGATCACGTTGCGCCCCGGGATGACCGCGACTCGTGCCGAGACTGCGCTCATCGACCGGGCGATGTCGTCGGCAAGGCCGATGACCCGGCTCGCCTTGATGCCTGGCGCCGGCTCGAGCTCGTAGAGGGTCACCACCGGTCCCTGCGAGATGCCGACGATCGCGCCACGCACCCCATAGTCCTCGAGCACGGCCTCGAGCAGGCGGGCATTCTGGGTGAGGGCAGCCTCGTCCACGCTTCCGGTCACGGGCGGAGGCGGCTTCAGCAGCGCGAGCGGCGGCAGCATGGCCCGGTCGCCGAGCATCAGGCTCGGCTGGCGCTCGCGCTCGGCCCGATGCGAGGGGATGGAGGTTGATCCCGATGTCCGTGGCCGCACGGCAGGTGTCGCCGGGCGCTGCTCGACGTCTGCCGGCAGCGCCGGCCGCTCGCCTAGGCCGGTCTCGGGGTCGGCCGCTCCCCGAACAGCGGCAGGCGCCCTGTCGCGACCGAACCGGATGGATGGCGGCAGACGAAGCCGGATGCTGCCGGCGCCAAGCAGGAGAAGCGCGCCGGCAAGCCCCAGCCCCGCGCCGGCAAGGGTTGCCACCAGGAGCGGTTCGCCCCCAGTCCGGTCGGCCGCCCACAGGGCTGCACGCTGCGCGGCGACTCCGGCGAGCCCGCCAGCACCTGCTTCCATGCCCCCCACCGGTGCCTGTCGCAGCAATCCCGCTCCCGCCGCGAGCAGCACCAGCCCGCCGAGCGCAAGACCGAGCGCCGCATCGGCCCGGCGGACCGGCCAGCCGAGCATTCGCCGCACGCCCCGCCCCGCAAGCACGGGCAGAAGGCCGAGCGTCGCAACACCAAAGCCCTGGAGCAGCAGGTCAGAGACGATTGCGCCCGGGCGGCCGAGCAGGTTGGTCGCTGCGCGTGCCGTTGCCGTGTTGAGCGACGGATCGGCCGGATTGTGGCTCCAGATCGCAACCGCGAGACCCGCCGCCAGCGCCAGCAGGAGCAGCCCGGCAACCAGCGAACCGACCCTCGCGAGAAGCTGGCGCGACCCGGCCCGCGCCCGGGCACTGAGCGACTCGCCGCCGCGGCGCCGCCAGGGTGCTGCATCAAGAAGCCCGGCGGCTGACGCTCCCATGGGGCGATGATGCGCTGAAGCCGGCGCCTGCGTCAAGGCTTTGTTCGTGCTTTGTGCCAGACCGGGTGGTGCCACCGTGCAACGGAAAAAAGGCCCGGGCCGAAGCCCGGGCCGCAGGAAGGACCAAGGTCCCGAAGCGAGCACAGGAACCCGAAGGCACCCAGTCCGGCAATAGCAAGAACCGTGCCAAGCTTCGCCAAGGAAGCGCCCGTCTCGAGATCCTCCAAGTCTGCCTTAAAAACGGGCATTCCCGCCAGAGCCTGTGCCATCCTGCCCGATCTGTCGGCAGGCAGGGCGATGTCAGGGGGTGCGACGCGGCGCGGGGGTTTCGCGATCGCCCGACGCCGGCTAGGCAGCCCGGATGACCAATGCCAGCAGCGCAGACGTTCTCATCATCGGCGGCGGCCTCGTCGGCCAGACGCTCGCGCTGGCGCTCGCCGCCCATGACATCGGCTCGCTGGTCGTCGAGCGAGCCGATCCGGCCAGCCACCTCGCCGAGGGCCACGACGGCCGGGCCTCGGCCATCGCCAGCGCCAGCGCGCGCATGCTGCGCGCGCTCGGCCTCGGCGACCTGCTCGACCGCGAGGGCTGCCCGATCCACCGGATCGAGGTGGCCGAGGGGCTCAACCCCGAGATCATCCGCTTCGATGCCGAGGCCGGGCCGGGCGAGAGCCAGGCCGAGCCGCTCGGCATCATGGTCGAGAACCGGGCGCTGCGCCGTGCCCTCCTCGACCGGGTGCAGCAGACGCCACTTGTCCGGCTCGTTGCACCTGCATCGATCGACCGGCTCGACCGCGGGGCAACCGGCGTGGCTGCGCGCCTGGCAGACGGGCGCACCCTCTCGGCTGCGGTCGCGGTCGCGGCCGATGGCCGCCGCAGCACGACCCGCGAGGCCGCCGGCATCCGGCTGGCGCACTGGTCCTACCCGGCGTCGGCCATCGTCTCGATGCTTGCCCACGCCCGCCCGCACCAGGGCGTCGCGCTCGAACTCTTCTATCCATCCGGACCGTTCGCCCTCCTGCCGATGCGCGACCTCGCCGATGGCCGGCACCGCTCGGCGCTGGTCTGGACCGTCGCGCGCGGCGCCGCCGAAGCTGTGGTCCGCCTCGGTCCACGCGGCTTTGCCGCCGAGATCGAAAAGCGGCTGGGCGGCCGCCTCGGCACGGTCGCGGCAATTGCCCCGGCTGTCGCCTGGCCGCTCGGCTTCCACCACGCCGAACGCTATGTTGCCGAGAGGCTGATCCTCGTCGGCGATGCTGCCCATGGCATCCACCCCATCGCTGGCCAGGGCCTCAATCTCGGCCTGCGCGATGCGGCGACCCTCACCGAGGTTCTCGTCGAGGGTGCCCGCAGCGGGCTCGATCTCGGCGATCCGGCGCTCGGCCGCCGCTATGAACGCTGGCGTCGCGCCGACAACAGCCTCACCGCCTTTGCAACCGACACGCTCGCCCGCTTCTTCGGTCTGCCCGGAGCGCCGGTCCGGGCGCTGCGCCGCTTCGGGCTCGCCCTGGTCGAGCGGGCCCCTCCGGCCAAGCGGGCCTTCGCCGCGATCGCGCGCGGAACCGCAGGCGACCTGCCGCCACTGCTCAGGGGCGAGCTGGCCTGAGCCCAGCCTCACGCGCGGGGGCCGCGTCGCCGGGCAGCAGGACCGGCACGCCATCCACAACGGAAAACCGCGTGCCGCGCGCCGAGATGAGCGACGCGGCACTCCCGTCGAAGCTGAGCGGCGCGCGCGTGAGCGGGCAGACCAGCAGGGCGAGAAGGGCAGGGTCGGGCGCCTGCGGGCCGGGCCGAGGCGGTTCCGGTCGTGTCACTGGAGTGTGCCGGGCGGCGCGGCGCTCCCGGTCGCGCTGCCGGCGAAGGCCATGAGCGTCGCCAGCATCTGCGCCCTTGCTGCAAGGTCCGGCGCTTCCAGAAGCGCCTGCCGCTCGAGGATCTCGAACGGGCACACCGTCGAGAGCGTGGTCACAAGCGCCTCGTCATCGGCACCGCGCACCGCATCCCAGTCAGCCGAGAGCTGCTGGGTCTCGAGATAGCCCCGGAGCCTGTCCTCAAGGTTTGCGCGAACGGCCGGCGCCAGCGGCGGCGCCGGGTCCCAGTCGGCAGCGAACGGCGCATAATCGGCCCTCACCTGCCGGTAGGGCGTGGTGACGGCGAGTTCCTCGGCCACGCGAAAGCGGATGAGCCCGGTGAGCGCGATCAGGAAGCGGCCGTCGCCGGTCTCCGAGAAGCGCGTGATCCGCCCCAGCCCGCCGATCTCGAACAGCGGCGGCGGTCCGCGCTCGGCGTCGCCGCGCGGCTGGATCATCCCGATGACCCCGTGGCTCGCCATCGCGTCGCGGGTCATTGCGAGGTAACGCGGCTCGAAGATGTTGAGCGGCAGGACCGCCCGCGGCAGCATGAGCGCGCCCGCAAGCGGGAACACCGGAATCACGGCAGGGAGGTCGGCCGGGGTCGCGAATGGCTCCATCGCCGGGCCAGCGGGCGCGTCAGGCAAAGAGGATCTGCCGCAGCCGGCGGCGTGTCGCCACCGACCACGGGTCGCCGAGGCCAACGGCTTCGATGAGCTTCAGGAGCGTCTCGCGCGCCTTGCCCTCCTCCCAGTCGCGGTCGGCGGCGATGATGCCGAGAAGCGCGTCGGCCGCGCGATCGCGGTCGCCGCGCGCCAGCAGCGCGGCGGCAAGATCGTGTCGCGCGGCATGGTCGTCCGGATGGGCTGCAACCCTCGCTTCCAGCGCGGCAAGATCACCGCCGGCTGGCGCGGTCTCGGCAAGGGCGAGTGCCGCCCGCGCCTGCTGGACCGCCGGGTCCTTGGCGTTTGCAGGCACCCGCGACAACGCTGCCCGCGCGCCCTCCACCTGGCCGAGCGCAACCAGCGCCCGGGCATAATGTGCCACGAGATCGACCCGCTCCGGATGCTCGCGCACCAGCTGGCCGAAGGTTTCGGCGGCCAGCGCCGCGTCGCCCCCGGCAAGCGCTGCTGCCGCCGTTTCCACCATGGCGTCGAGATCGGCCTCGGTCTGGTCGGGCGGGAGCAGGGCCAGCTGCTTCTCGATGAACGCCTTCAGCTCCCGCTCGGAGATCAACCCGACAAAGGCATCGACCGGGCGTCCGCCGACGATGGCATAGACCGTCGGCACCGACTGGATCCGGAACTCATCGGCGATCAGCCGGTTCTCGTCGATGTCGATGACCACCTGCTTGACCCGGGGGTTGCCGACCGCAGCGATCGCCCGGTCGATGATCGGCGCGAGCTGCCTGCACGGGCCACACCAGGTTGCCGTGAAGCGCACCAGCACCACGCCCGAGAGCGAGGCTTCCAGCACGTCGCGGCGGAACCTGTCCACTGCCGCACGCTCCTTTTCGTTCAGTGACAGGCTAGCCATCGGATCGCTCCCCACGCATGTCCATGACCGTGCATATGGGCGCCCGCAGGGCCGGATGGAAGGGTCTTGCGCCCGGCGTCCCGCATGGCTATCGACGGCCATCTTCTGGAACGCGGGCGTAGCTCAGGGGTAGAGCGCAACCTTGCCAAGGTTGAAGTCGAGGGTTCGAATCCCTTCGCCCGCTCCAAATCCTGGCCTCCATTAGATATCTGAAAATTGGAGACAGAAACCACGGGTTCTTGCCCGTGTAGGTTCTGTGTAGAAGAATTTGCGGGACTGCCCAGCGAATATGCAGGGAAGTTTTGCTCCTCCACTCTGTAAACATCGCCTGCCGAAAACTCCGCCGCTCCTTCCATCCGGACTGCTTGTCGATATTGATGGGTTTCACGCGCTCACACCTGCTCGGAGCTGGCGCACGGCGTCATCAAGAGATGTGCCCCCGTCATTCCCAGAATTTCCGCTTCATAAGCGTCTGACAGGGCCGTCTGCCCGTTTCCCGAACCGTTCTGAGCTAGAAGATTCCAATTTGGGATGATGGCCGGGAGACGTGACGTGCTCCCCTGATTGTTGCCGTTCAGAGGTAGAGTCCGGCTCCCTCGTGATGGTTGCCTGGGGTGATGCCAACATGTCCGAGGGCATGCCCCCGGACATGTTGGCAGGCTCCGCGACGAATGCCTCGACGAGGAGGTCTTCGCCAGCCTCGCCCACGCCCGCCGGGTGCTTGCTCGCGGGCGCCACGCCGACAACCCTCACCGGCCTCGCTCATTCCTGGGCGGGCGAACGCCTGCAGCGCGCCGGTCGCTCGAGCTCGTCGGGAGCTCCGCTCCCGGCACGCTGGCCACACCTCAAGCCATCCGACATGAAGGGGTCAGAGCCTCAAAATACCTGGGGGAGCAGAGGGTCTCTGGTCATGAGCCTGCCGGACGCGGTAAGAAAATGCGAGGCGTGTCGTAGAGACTCCAACGAGGAGCGACCGCACAGCGCGTGTCAGCCAAGCCGCCGATCACGCTGCAGAAGCGGTCAGCGGCAAACGGCCAGCCCCTGCTCGCAGGGGCTGGCCAGCAGCCAGCAAGCCGGTCCGGAAACGGGGAGCGGCTCAACGTCAGGTGTGACTCGAGGCGCAACTGGTCGCCAGCCCCGGGGTCAGCCGGTGCCGGGATTGGCCCATCCGGCTCTCATCCCCGATCGCGGCGATCAGCAGGCCAGGTCGCAAGGGTCTAGCTTCAGTCCTCCACGCGCAGACCTTGGAACCGGCCTCATGCCGATGCCTGCGGGGCGAGCAGGCAGGGCTCCACCTGCTGGCCCCGGCGCCGCACCTGCCCTGCTTTCGCCGCGATACGGTCAGCCTGCGTCAAGCTGCGCGCATGCATGACTTGACTGCATGGCGGTGCACGCGCACCGCAGCACTGTCCGGGCATGACTCGGATGTCCTTGGAGGTGGCTTGATGTCGAAGCTCGTCAGAATGCTGCTTGTTTCCGCAGGCGCTCTTGCAGTCGCTGCGCCCGCGCTCGCCCAGGCCGCCGCGCCGGCCGCCGCACCGCCCTACGCCACGCTCAAGGGCAACCCCGCCGCCGGCGAGAAGGTCTTCGCCCAGTGCCGGGCCTGCCACGTCACCGACAAGGGCGTGAACCGCGTCGGCCCGTCGCTCCATGGCGTCATCGGCCGCAAGAGCGGATCGGTTCCCGGGTTCAAATATTCCAAGGCCAACCAGTCGGCCAATGTGGTGTGGACCGAGGAAACACTCTACAGATATCTGGAAAATCCGCGGAAGTTCATCCCCGGCACGACCATGGCCTTCGCCGGCCTGCGCCAGCCGCAGCAGCGCGCCGACGTCATCGCCTACCTGCGCCAGTTCAAATAGGGCACGAGATCGCTCGGCGGCGGCTCAGCCGAGCCGCCGCCGAAGATCAAGAAGGTGTGCCGGCAGCGACGCGGCGACAAGAAGCGCGACCAGCTGCCACGGCGCTTGCGCCAGCGCGGCCCGCAGCGCGAGCAGGAGGAACGCGCCCGGCACCAGCCCGACGAGAAGGGACCACCGGCGCGCGCCGGCGAACCACGCGATCAGCGCGGCCTCGATGGCCAGCACAAGCAGGACGAGATCGATCGCCCGCCCGCTTGCAAACCATTCGCTCATCCGAACGGCGGGTTGAGCCGCACAATCTCCCAGTTGAGCAGCGCCGCCACGCCGACCCAGCCCAGATAGGGGAGGAGCAGCAGCGCCGCGATGCGCGAATGGGGCCGGCAGGCGATGATGAGCACCACGATCGAACCGGCGAGGAACAGCACCTCGACCAGCGCGAGATCCGGCCGCTGCATCCGGAAGAACAGCAGGCTCCACAGCAGGTTGAGAAATCCGCTGAGTGCGAACAGGCCGACCAGCCAGTCCGCTCGCCGGCTGTCGGGGGCAGCGCGCCACGCGGCGACCGCTGACACAGCCCAAAGCGCGAGAATGACCGTCCAGACTGCGCCGAACGCTGCATCCGGGGGCGTCCACTCGGGCTTTGCGAGCGCGCGATACCAGGCGCCGATATCGGTCAGGGTCGATCCGAGCACGGCGATCATGAGCGCGGCGAGCGCGCCCACCACCGCAGGCACCAGGCCCGCTCCGCTCAGCCTGAAGCCGCTTCGGCCGGCGTCGCGGATCACCTGAGCGACCCCACCAGGTGGCCCAGATCCTTGAAGAAGATCCGGGCGTGCGCCATCGGCCGGGCGCGGACCAGCTTCTTCTCGGTGTAGGCCTGCCAGGTCAGATACTGCACGTCAGGATCCTCGCAGATCTTCACGAACCGTTCGCGCCGCCTGTCGCTCGAATACCAGAAGTGCTGCATGATCCCGAGCACCCAGAACACCTTGCCATGCTCGCGCATGAACCGCCGGCGCGGCTCGGCAAGCGCCGCAGCCCGGCCGGTCGCGAGAAACCTGTCCACCCCTTCGGCGGCATAGAGCCCGCTCGTCATGGCATAGTAGATCCCTTCGCCAGAGGCCGGCGCCACGACGCCCGCAGCATCGCCCGCCACCACGACATCCCGGCCATTGTCCCACCGCCTGAGCGGCTTCAGCGGGATCGGCGCACCCTCCACCCGGATGGTCTCGCACCGGTCGAGCCCGGTGTCGCGGCGCAGCTCTGCCACCGCCTCGCGCAGCGCGAAGCCCTTGTTGGCGCTCCCCACCCCGATCGAGGCGGTCTCCCCGTGCGGGAAAACCCAGGCGTAGAAGTCGGGCGACAGCCTGCCCTGGTAGAAGACGTCGCACCGCGACCGGTCGAAGCTGTCACTGTCCCGTGCAGGGGATTTCACGACCTCATGGTAGGCGAACACGCATGGAACCCGGTCGGCGCCCGTCAGTGTTGCCCTCGCAAGCTGGGACCTGGCGCCATCGCAGCCAATGACCGCGCGGGCCCGAAGCGACTGCAGCGGCGCATCGCGCCTGGCGCCCTTGGGCCGGTAGTGGATGACCGACACGCCGTCCGGGTCGCGGCTGATCGCCTCGAACGTCCCGGCGATCCGTTCGGCTCCCTCGCGCCCGGCCCGGGCCCGCAGCCACTCGTCGAAATGCTCGCGGTCGACCATCCCCACGTAATTTCCGCCCACCGGCATGTCGACCGTCGCGTTCGAGGGGGCGATCATCCGGGCCGAGGTCGCCCGGCCCACGATCAGATGGTCGGGGATCGCGAAATCCCGGATCAGGCGCGGCGGAACGGCGCCGCCGCACGGCTTGATTCGCCCGGCCCTGTCGAGCAGCGCCACCCGCCGGCCGGCCCGGGCCAGCGCGGTCGCAGCGGTCGCCCCGGATGGGCCACCGCCCACCACCACGGCGTCGTAGAGGTCATCGGTCATGTTGCAGCTCCTGCAGTGGCGCCGAGCGTTTCGCCGCGCCCCATGTGAACCCGAAGCGCCAGCCCTGCCGCGCCCGCAAACAGCATCGCCTCGACGAGGAACACGAGGGCAAA
>CALLWN010000212.1 GCA_938016505.1 uncultured Sphingomonadaceae bacterium | reverse complement strand
GCGCTGTGGCGGGCGCTCGGCACCCGGTTCGGGCGGGTGGCGGCCGAGCGGGTGGCGGCGGGGCCGGGGCTGGCGCGGATCCGCGCGCTGCTCGGCGGGGAGGCGGGCGCGGCTGCAGCAGGCGTTGCGGATGCAGCGGGGGTTGCGGATGCAGCGCTGTGGGATGCAGCGCTCGCCGGGGCGGACCCGCTGGCTGCTGCCGCGCTCGACCGCTGGCTCGGCGCGCTCGGCAGTGTGGTGGGCGATCTCGCGCTGGCCCAGGGCGCTTGCGCAGTGGTGCTCGCCGGCGGGCTGGTCGGCCGGCTGGGCGACAGGCTCGGAGCTTCGGGGTTTCATGCCCGGTTCTGCGCCAAGGGCCGCCATGCCGCGCTCATGGCGCGGCTCCCGGTCCTGCGGCTGGTGATGGCGGAGCCCGGGCTCCTTGGCGCGGCGGTGGCCGGGTTTGCAGCGCAGGCGGGCTGAGCCGGGGGCAAGAAAAAGCCACGCGACAGGGGCTGCGGCTCTGCTAGGGCGGCCGCGCCCCTCCGCGCCGATGAAAGACCATGCCGACCGCAGCCAGACTCCCCGCACCCGACGCCGACCCGCTCGACCATCTCGACCGGCTGGAGGCGGAAGCGATCCACATCATGCGCGAGGTGGTGGCCGAGACCGAGAAGCCGGTGATGCTCTACTCGGTCGGGAAGGACTCGGCAGTGATGCTGCACATCGCCCGCAAGGCCTTCTACCCGGCGCGGCCGCCCTTTCCGCTGCTCCACATCGCCAGCGGCTGGGATTTCGCCGCGATGCTCGCGCACCGCGACCGGATGGCGGCAGAGACGGGCATGGAGCTTCTCGTTGCCCACAACGACGCCGCGGCGGCTGCGGGCGTGAACCCGTTTGACACGCCCACACCCGTCTACACCCGGCTGATGCTGACCGAGACGCTGACGGCGGCGCTCGATGCCCATGGCTTCGACGCTGCCTTCGGCGGGGCGCGGCGCGACGAGGAGAAGGCCCGGGCGAAGGAGCGGGTCTTCTCGTTCCGCGGTGCCAACCACGCCTGGGACCCCAAGAACCAGCGGCCCGAGCTGTGGAACCTCTACAATGCCAGGAAGCGCCGGGGCGAGACGATCCGGGTGTTCCCGCTCTCCAACTGGACCGAGCTCGACGTCTGGGCCTATGTCGCCCGCGAGCAGGTGCCGCTGGTGCCGCTCTATTTCGCCGCCGAGCGGCCGACGCTGTGGCGCGACGGGCTCCTCCTCGTGGTGGACGATGAGCGGTTCCGCTTTCGCCCCGGGGAGCGCGCCGAGCCGCGCTGGGTGAGGTTCCGGACGCTCGGCTGCTACCCGCTGACCGGGGCGGTGGAGAGCCGGGCCGCGACGCTGCCGGCGATCCTTGCCGAGATGCGCACGGCGCGGGTCTCGGAGCGGGCCGGGCGGGCAGTCGACCAGGACGAGAGCGCCTCGATGGAGAAGAAGAAGGCGGAGGGCTATTTCTGATGGCCGACCGGGAACCGGGGCTGGCGCGGAGCGGGCCGGCGGCGGACACGCGCGCCGCGGCGGGGGCCGGGGCGGCAGTGGGTGGGGCAGCGGGGCCGCGGGGGCTGCTGCGGTTCATCACCTGCGGCTCGGTCGACGACGGCAAGTCGACCCTGATCGGGCGGATGCTGCACGATGCGCGCACGCTCGCCGACGACCAGCTTGCAGCACTGGCAGCGGATTCGCGCCGGCACGGCACCCAGGGCGAGGAGGTGGATTTCGCGCTGCTCGTCGACGGGCTTTCGGCCGAGCGCGAGCAGGGCATCACCATCGATGTCGCCTACCGCTATTTCGCGACCGCGCGCCGCGCGTTCATCGTCGCCGACACGCCGGGGCACGAGCAATACACCCGGAACATGGTGACCGGCGCCTCGACCGCCGACCTCGCCATCCTGCTGGTCGATGCGCGCAAGGGCGTGCTGACCCAGACCCGTCGCCACGCCTATCTCGTCCACCTGCTGGGCATCCGCAACATCGTGCTGGCAGTCAACAAGATGGACCTTGTCGGCCACGACGCGGGCGTGTTTTCCGCAATCGTCGCCGAGTTCCGCGCCTTTGGCGAGCGGCTCGGGATGGCGGAGGCGGTGGCAATCCCGATCTCGGCGCTGCGGGGCGACAATGTCCTCGCCGGCTCGGCGGCGATGCCCTGGTACACCGGGCCGACGCTGCTGCGTCACCTCGAGGAGGTGGAGGTGGATGGCGCGCGGGCGCTGGCCCAGCCGTTCCGGCTGCCGGTGCAGTGGGTCAACCGGCCGTCGGCAGAGTTCCGCGGCTTTGCCGGGCTGGTTGCCGCGGGCCGGGTGCGACCCGGCGACCCGGTGCGGGTGCTGCCCTCGGGGCGGACCAGCCATGTTGCCCGGATCGTGACCATGGACGGCGACCTTGCCGAGGCGGTCGCTGGACAGTCGGGCACCCTGACGCTTGCCGACGAAATCGACTGCGCGCGCGGCAGCGTGATTGCAGCTGCCGATGCCCCGCCCGAGGTTGCCGACCAGTTCGAGGCGACGATCGTGTGGATGGACGAGGCGCCGCTCCATGTCGGGCGGGGCTACTGGCTGAAGCTCGGCACCCAGACCGTCTCGGCGAGCGTGGCTGCGCCCAAATATGTGGTCAATGTGAACACGCTCGACCACCTGGCGGCGAAGACGCTGGAGCTGAACGCGATCGGGGTGGCCGAGGTGCGCACCGACCGGGCGATCGCCTTTGCGCCCTATGCCGAGAGCCGGTCGCTCGGCGGGTTCATCCTCATCGACAAGCTGACCAACGCGACGGTGGCGGCCGGGATGCTGCACTTCGCGCTGCGGCGGGCGCAGAATGTGCACTGGCAGGCGCTCGATGTCAGCCGCGAGGCGCGCGCCGCGCTCAAGAACCAGCGGCCGGCGGTCTTGTGGTTCACCGGGCTTTCGGGCTCGGGCAAGTCGACGATCGCCAACCTGGTCGAGAAGCGGCTGCACCGGATGAACCGCCACACCTTCCTGCTCGACGGGGACAATGTGCGCCACGGGCTCAACCGCGACCTCGGCTTCACCGAAGCCGACCGGATCGAGAATATCCGCCGGGTCGGCGAGGTGGCGCGGCTGATGGCCGACGCCGGGCTCATCGTGATCACCGCCTTCATCTCGCCGTTCAGGGCCGAGCGGGAGATGGTGCGGGCGATGCTGCCCGAGGGCGAGTTCCTGGAGGTGTTCATCGACACACCGCTCGAGGTGGCGGAAGCGCGCGACGTCAAGGGGCTCTACGCCAAGGCGCGGGCGGGCAAGCTCAAGAACTTCACCGGGATCGACAGCCCCTATGAGCCGCCGCTCGCACCCGAGATCCGGATCGACACCACAACGATGAGCGCCGAGGACGCAGCGCGGCGCATCGTCGAACGGTTGCTGGGCGAGGACTGAGCGCCGCCGGCAAGGTTGGCTTGGGCTGCAGGGCCGGCTAGGACGGGCGGACCTGGTGAAGGAGTGGGACCGATGCGGAAACTTGCGGGAGTGGCGGTTGCAGTGATGCTGGCGGTGGCGCCTGCGGCAGCGATGGCGCAGACAGGCGGACTTGCCGCGATCGAGGCGCGGCAGGCGAACTTCAAGACGATCGCGCGGACCTTCAAGACGATCAACGACGAGCTCAAGGGGTCGCGGCCCTCGCTCGACACGCTGCGCGCGGCGGCTGCCGAGCTGAGGGCGGCCTCGCAGAAGATCCCCGGCGGCTTCCCGGCCGGGAGCGGGCCCGAGACCGGCGCCAAGACCGAGGCGCTGGCTGCGATCTGGACCAACCGCGCCGGCTTCACCGAGGCAGCCAACCGCCACATCGCTGCAGTCGACGCGCTCGACGCTGCAGTGAAGGCGGGCGACATGGCCCGGATCCGGTCGGCGACTGACGCGGTCGGGCCGACCTGCAAGAACTGCCACGACCAGTTCCGCCTGAAAAAGTGACGGCCGGAGAGCAGGGCGGACAGGCGGCAGGGGACCGGGCGGCGACCGGACCAGCGCCCGGGGCAGAGGCCGGGACCGGGGCGACAGCCGGGACCGAGGCGGCGCGGGAGCTGCGGGTCTGGGACCTGCCGGTCCGGCTGTTCCACTGGTCGCTGCTGCCGCTCCTGCTCGCCATGTGGTGGACCGGCGAGGAGGGCGAGATCGCGACCCATGGCCGGATCGGCGTGGTGCTGCTGGGCCTGCTCGTCTTCCGGCTGCTGTGGGGCGTTTTCGGCAGCGAGACGGCGCGGTTTGGCCAGTTCCTGAAGGGGCCGGCAGCGATCCGCGCCTATCTGCGCAGCGGCGCGCAGCACCCGGTCGGCCACAACCCGCTCGGCGGATGGAGCGTCGCCGTCATCCTGCTGCTGCTGGTGGCGCAGGTGACGCTCGGGCTTTTCGCCCATGATGTCGACGGGATGCAGTCGGGGCCGCTGTCCCACATCGTCTCCTACGATGTGGCCGATCTTGCCCGGGTGTGGCACCATCGGGTCTTCAACCTGGTGCTCGCGATGGCGACGCTGCA
>CALLWN010000211.1 GCA_938016505.1 uncultured Sphingomonadaceae bacterium | reverse complement strand
GGTGCGCACCTTCAACTGCGGGATCGGGATGGTGATGATCGTGGGCGCGGGCGATGCCGAGGCCGTCTCCGGCCGTCTCCGGGCTGCTGGCGAGACGGTCCTGCGGATCGGGACGATCGAGGCCGGCCGGCGGGGGATCATGATCACCGGCGACGGGTGGCACGCTGCCCACGATGGCTGAGGCGGGGCACCGCACGCGGCTGGCAGTGCTGATTTCCGGGCGGGGGTCCAACATGGAGGCGATCGCCCGGGCAGCGGAGGCGCCCGATTACCCGGCGCGGGTGGTGCTGGTCGTCTCGAACCGGGCCGACGCCCCCGGGCTTGCCCGCGCAGCGGCGCTGGGCATTCCAGCCGAGGTGGTGCCGCACCGGGCCTTTGCCGGGCGCGAGGCGTTCGAGGCGGCGCTCGATGCCCGGCTGCGCGCCCATGATGTCGAGGCGGTCGCGCTGGCCGGGTTCATGCGGGTGCTCACCCCCGGCTTCGTCGGCCGCTGGGAGGGGCGAATGGTGAACATCCACCCCTCGCTGCTGCCGCTCTACCCCGGCCTCGACACCCACGCCCGCGCGCTTGCCGCAGGCGACCGCGAGGCGGGTGCGACCGTCCACCTCGTCACGCCCGAGCTGGATTCCGGGCCGATTCTTGCCCAGGCGCGGGTGCCCGTGCTGGCCGGGGACACCGCGGAGACTTTGGCCGGGCGGGTGCTCGACGCCGAGCTTGCGCTCTACCCGCAGGCGATCGCGGACTGGTTGCGCCCTGCTGGCTGAGCCTGGCCCTGGCTCAGGCGGCGCGGGCTGCCCTTGTGTCGGCGAGGATCTGGTCCGCGAGCTTCTCGGCGATCATGATGGTCGGCGCATTGGTGTTGCCCGAGATCAGCCGGGGCATGAGCGAGGCATCGACGACCCTGAGCCCGGCGATGCCATGCACCCGCCCGCCCGGGTCGGTGACGGCGAGCGGGTCGGAAGCCGGCCCCATGCGGCAGGTGCCGACCGGGTGGTAGATGGTCGAGCCATGGGCGCGGACATGGGCGAGGATGTCGGCATCGTCGGCGATGGCGGGGCCGGGCAGGATCTCGCCTTCCATATGGGGTGCGAGCGCCGGCTGCGACGCGATCACCCGGGCGAACTTCATGCCGGCGACGATGGTTTCCCGGTCGAGCGGGTCGGCGAGATAGTTGGGGCGGATGGCCGGGGGCGCGAGGGGATCGGGGCTCTTCACATGGATGGTGCCGCGGCTCTCGGGGCGGAGCTGGCACGGCGCGATGGTGAGGCCGGGTGCGCGCTCGAGCTCCCAGGACTGGGTCTCGACGAAGCGCGCGACGTCGACGGTTGCCGGGAGCACATGATACTGGACATCGGGGCCGGCAAGGCCCGGGCGTGACCGCCAGTAGGCCTGGACATGGGCGGCCGAGAGGGTGAGGAGACCCTTGCGGGTGGCAAGATAGCGCCCGGCCTCGACGATCAGCCGCCAGCCACGGCTCATCTGGTTGACCGTGACCGTGCCGGGCTTCAGGCGGAACTGGCAGGAGACCACATAATGGTCCTGCAGATTGGCCCCGACCCCGGGAAGCGCATGGCGGACCGGGATTCCGGCAGCTGCCAGCACGGCGGGATCGCCGATGCCGGAGAGCTCGAGCAGCTGGGGCGAGTTGACGGTGCCGCCGCACAGGATGACTTCGCGCGCGGCGCGGGCCTCGTGGGTGGCGCCGCCCTGGCGGTAGCGGACACCGGTTGCGCGGCGGCCGTCGAAAAGCAGGGCCTCGGCGTGGGCGCCGGTCTCGACCCTGAGGTTGGGGCGCCCGAGCGCCGGGCGGAGATAGGCCATCGCTGCCGACCAGCGCCGGCCATCCTTCACGGTGAGCTGGAAATAGCTGATTCCGTCCTGCACCGGGCCGTTCACGTCATCGTTGAACGGAAGGCCGGCCTGCATGCCGGCGGCGATGACGGCATCCGAGACCGGGTGCCGGGTGGAGGGGTCGGAGACATGGAGCGGGCCATCGGTGCCGTGCCAGTCGTCGCGCAGTCGGGCGTTCGCCTCGGCCCGGCGGAAATAGGGCAGCACGTCGGCGAAGCTCCAGCCGGTCGCACCGCGCTGGGCCCAGCCGTCATAGTCGGCCGGCTGGCCGCGGACATAGAGAAGGCCGTTGATCGATGACGAGCCGCCGAGCACCTTGCCGCGCGGCCAGACATGGACCCGGCCATCCGAGCCCGGGTCGGGCTCGGTCTCGAACAGCCAGTTGACGGAGGGGTCCTTCAGCGTCCTTGCGTAGCCGACGGGGATGTGGATCATGGGGTTGCGGTCTTCCGGCCCGGCCTCGAGCAGCAGCACACGGACCGAGGGGTCTGCGGTCAGGCGGTTGGCGAGCACGCACCCGGCCGAGCCTGCCCCGATGATCACATGGTCGAACCCTGCAGCAGTGGTCATTGGCTGTCGCTTTCCGGCGTGGAGGGTCTGGCTTCGGGCCCCGGCGCGCCGAGGTCGCGGGCCTGGGTCTTGCGCCGAGCGAGATTGGCCCGCAGCGCAGCGCGCAGCCTCGCGGCCCTGCTGTCCTGGGCGGTTGCCGGGCTTCGCCGGCGGCTGTCGTCATGGTCTGCCATGCCCTGCCTCTTCAC